>JANLSP010000242.1:0-3667 GCA_031362485.1 Novosphingobium sp. | reverse complement strand
CGCACCCGCCCCGCCGAGCAGGTGACCAATGGCCGACTTGGTCGAGCTCATCGAAACCGTGCTGATCGCATCGCCGAACAGGCGGCGCACGGCGCCCAGTTCCAGCTCGTCGCCCATCGGGGTCGAAGTGCCGTGGGCGTTGATATAGTCGATGTCGGCGGGCGTGACCCCGGCCTTTCTGAGCGCCATTTCCATCGAGCGGAATGCGCCCGAGCCTTCGGGATGCGGCGCAGTGACGTGATAGGCATCACCCGAGAGGCCATAACCGATCACTTCGGCATAGATTTTCGCGCCGCGCGCTTTGGCGTGTTCGTATTCTTCGAGGCAGACCACGCCTGCGCCTTCGCCCATGACGAAGCCGTCGCGGGCCTTGTCATAGGGCCGGCTGGCCTTTTCGGGCTGGTCGTTGAATGCGGTACTGAGCGCGCGCGCCTGGGCAAAGCCAGCGATGCCGATCGGGCAGATCGTGCCTTCCGCGCCGCCCGCCAGCATCACGTCGGCATCGTCGAGCGCGATCATCCGCGCGGCATCGCCAATGGAATGCGCGCCGGTCGAACAGGCGGTGACCACGGCGTGGTTGGGGCCCATCAGGCCGTATTTGATCGAGACTTGCCCCGAAATCAGGTTGATCAGCCGGCCGTGGACGAAATGCGGGGAGACCCGGCTGGGGCCTTTTTCGGCAAGCACCAGCGACTCGCTCTCGATTCCCGGCAGTCCGCCAATGCCAGAACCGATCGAACAGCCAGCGCGGAAACGCTCAGCCTCGGTCATTTCGGTGAGGCCGGCATCTTCGATCGCCTGGCCGGCGGCATCGATGCCATAGATGATGAATGGATCGACCTGGCGCTGCACCTTGTGATCGACCCGCTTGTTGGGATCGAAGCCATAGGGGTGATCGGCGGGCTTCACCTCGCAGGCAATGAGGCACTTCTGGTCGGATGCATCAAAACGCGTGATCCGCCCCGCACCCGACTTTCCAGCCAGCAAATTTGCCCAAACGGTTTCCACATCGGCGCCCAGCGGGGTCACCAGTCCCAGTCCGGTTACTACGACACGACGCATGCATTTCTCCAAACACACAACGAGCCCAGTGCCTTACGGCCCGGGCTCGCTGAAAAACCGGTCCTGCCCTCCCCTAACTGAACCGTCTCCAAGCCCAATTGCCTATCAACGCTTCCGGGCCGGCGAGTCAGCCCTTGTTTTCGTCAATATATTTGATGGCGTCGTTGACCGTGCTGATCTTTTCGGCAGCATCATCAGGAATTTCGACGCTGAATTCTTCTTCGAAGGCCATGACCAGCTCGACGATGTCGAGGCTGTCGGCGCCCAGATCGTCGATAAAGCTGGCATCCTCGGTGACCTTTTCGGCCTCGACGCCCAGGTGTTCGACAACGATCTTTTTGACTCGATCGGCGGTGTCGCTCATCAATATTACCCCTTCGCAAGCGGATGGTACGTTACTGATCTGTCGCCCTAATCAACCGCCACCCGGCTGGCAAGTGCAATGCGCCATTCCTTTGCCTAGCCGCGCAGCAGGGCCATCAGGCTTCTCACGCTGGTCCGGGGCAGATCGAGCACGGCGTCGGCGATTGTTGCGGCTCGCTCAGGAGAATATGCCAGCGACGCCGAAGCCAAGAATTTGGCCCGCACGTCGCCGGCGGTCATCGCCCGCTCGCCCGCGCCGCTGTTGACTCGGACATGACGGGCGAGCTTGCGGCCGTCCACCAGTGTAACCTCCAGACCGCCCGAGAAGTATTCGGGAAACGCACTGTGGGGATCGGCAAAACACCTCACCCGGGTGGCCAGATCGCGCACCGCCGGATCGGCCAGCGCGTCTGGCAGCAGATCGGGCAGGTCGAAGTGCCCGCGCAGCAGACAGGCAGCAACGACATGCTGGGCGCTGAACTTGGCCTCGTATTCGGTTGCCGCGCATTCCTTGGCGTTGGCAGGCTCGGCGATGATGTGCAGCGTGGGCTCGGGCAGGAAGGCACTGACCCCGGCAATCGGGGCGCCGGCGACCTCCCCGTGCAATTCGATTGCGGCGTCAGCGCAGCCGTGGATGAAATGGCAGACGGGATAGGGCTTCAGCGCAGTATCGCCGAAGTGCCAGACCTCGCCCAGACCAGCGGACAGCGCAGCGACTTTGGCTTCCTCGTGCAAATGCGTGGCGAACAGGCCGAACTTGCCTTCATAAACCCGGCTTGGGCCCTTGAACCTGTCCCTCGCCAGATAGGCCGCGGTAATTCCCGAGACAGCGCCCCAGCCGGGATGGAAGCGCTTGGTCCATGCGCCTTCCTCCAGGAACACCTGGATCCCCGCGGCCGTGCTGCCAGTGATGCCTTGTGCCGCGGTGATCGCGTCCTCATCGAGACTGAGGAGCTTGCCAGCCGTCACTGCCGAAGCGAAATGCGAGACCACGCCGGTGGCGTGATAGCCGACGTGGTGGAAACCGCCATCAGCGGCAAGGCCGATGCGGATCGAGGTTTCCGCGCCGGCGAGAAATGCCATCAGCATGTCTTCGCCGCTTGTACCCAGCGCCTCACCCATTGCCAGTGCGGCGGGCAAGCTGGTGCAAGTCGGGTGGATGATGCTGGCCAGATGCGTATCGTCGAAATCGAGCCCGTGAATCAGCACGGCATTGACCATTGCGGCATCGCGCAGCGGCAAGCCCCGGCTCTCGCCGATCACCGTGCATGGCCCCTCACCCGCCAGAGCCATGGTGCCGCGCAATGTGCTGCGCGCATAGTCCTGCACGGTCGAGGCGATGCCGAGGCCGAGCGCATCGAGGATATGCAGCTTTGCACGCTCAATGACGTTTGCGGGAACATCGCACAGGCGGAGCGCGACAGCCATTTTTGCTATGGCGCGAGAGGGAGAAACTGGGCTATCCATAATGGCACCTCTTAAGTATCATAATGTGCTTCCAGTCAACAAGTGTCCCTGTAGTTGACTCAGGGCCCGGCACGGCGAATGGACCTCGCATGGCAAAAACCTATCAGCTCTTGATCGATGGCAAATGGCGCAATTCAGCGGATGGCGCGACGATTCCGGCGATTAATCCCTACAACCAGGAAGTCCACGCGCATGTCGCCGTCGCCACCCCTGGCGATGTAGCCGAAGCGATCAGCGCCGCGCGCCGCGCCTATGACAGTGTGTGGAGCAAGACCACGCCGGGGATGCGCGCAAAGTTGATGAACCGGCTCGCTGACCTGATCGAAGCCGACGCAAAGCGCCTCGCGCTGCTCGAAACCACCGACAACGGCAAAGTCATCCGCGAGACCGAAAGCCAGATGGGCCATGCCGCGCGCCTGTTTCGTTATTATGCGGGCTGGGCTGACAAGCTGACCGGCGATGTGGTTCCGCTCGACCAGGCGGACACGACCGGCCTCGCCCTTCGGGAGCCTTACGGCGTTGTTGCCTGCATCACCGCATGGAATTCGCCGATCGCGATCCTGTGCAATACCATGCCCGCAGCGCTCGCGGCGGGCAATTGCGTGATCGCCAAACCCAGCGAGCATGCCTCGACCACGACGCTGGAAATCGCGGCCTTGTGCGAAAAGGCCGGATTTCCCGCCGGCGTATTCCAGGTTGTGACTGGCGCGGGAGAAACGGGGCAGGCGCTGTCTTCCAGCCCGCTTATCGACAAGACCAGCTTCACCGGCAGCCC
>JANLSP010000227.1:0-4121 GCA_031362485.1 Novosphingobium sp. | reverse complement strand
GGCGGCGATCCGCAAGCCTATGGCGAGCAGCGCGACGGCGAGTGTCGCAAGTGTCAGGGTCTTGCCGCTTTGCTCCATCCGGTTCTCGATAGCCGCTGCAGCTGCGCAAAGTCACCTGTGGACCCCGCCGAATTGCCGCTTTCGCACAGATGCGCGCTGTGGCATGGAACAAAGCATGATCGCGCACCTCACCGGCACTTTCGCGGATTTCGGCCCCGACTGGGCGGTGATCGAAGTCGCGGGGGTGGGCTATCTGGTGCATTGCAGCGCCAAGACTCTCGCCAGCATGGGCCTGCGCGGCGATGCAGTGACCGTGCACACCCAGCTTCAGGTCAGCGAAAACGACATGCGGCTGATCGGCTTTTCGAGCGCCGGCGAGCGCGAATGGTTCCGCCTGCTGACCGGCATTCAGGGAGTGGGCAGCAAGATGGCGTTGGCAGTGCTCTCGGCGCTCTCGGCCGAGGAATTGCAGCGCGCCTGCGCTGGCGGCGATGCGGCGATGGTCGCCCGCGCGCAAGGCGTGGGGCCAAAGCTGGCGGCAAGAATTGTCAATGAACTGAAGGACAAGGCGGGGGACCTGCCCACCGGCACCGGCGGCGCGAGCATGGCAGCCTTGCCCGCCGGTTCGGCCAGCGCTGATGCGGTCTCGGCGCTGCAGAACCTTGGCTTCAAGCCCAATGTGGCGAGCGATGCCGTGGCGCGGGCGCTCGAGGAGCTGGGCGACGTGGCGGGGCTAAATGATCTGGTGCGTGTGGCGCTGCGGAGGGCGGCGGGGTGATAAGGGATCAGCAATCAGAAAATGCACAAGATGTTCTACTGGAGGAGGCGACATACCTTAGGCGCGAGTCCGATGATCGTCTGCGGTATGGTCATGAGTATGGCCAAGCTGGGCTAAAGGGGCTCTTCTTGGCAAACGGCGGCGCCATCATCGCGCTCCTAACGTTTGTCGGCAACGCCACTTCGCATGTAGATCCGCGCGGCATGTTTTGGGCATTTGTCTGGTTGTCACTCGGATTGATAAGTTGTCTGATTTCTTACTTCTTCCAATATATCACTCAAGATCATATCATGAATGCGACTCACAATGAAGCATTTCAGAAACAAAGCGATGCGCTTGGGTGGGATAAAAAATATAATTATCAAATCTATATACAAAAATCTAATTGCACTCTCAAAATGAGTGTCTCTTTTGGTTTAATTTCGCTCGGGTCTTTTACGGCAGGGGTATTTGTTGCCCTGTTTGCGATCACATGACCGATAATCCCCACCTCACCCCCCGGCGCACGCCCGAGGACCATGACGCGGCGCTGCGCCCCAAGAGTCTGGCCGAGTTCGTCGGGCAGGCTGCCGCCAAGGACAACCTCTCGGTGTTCATCCAGAGCGCGCGCGGGCGGCGTGAGTCGATGGACCATGTGCTGTTTTTCGGGCCGCCGGGGCTGGGCAAGACCACGCTGGCGCAGATCGTCGCCCACGAACTCGGTGCCGGGTTTCGTGCCACGTCCGGGCCAGTGATCGCCAAGGCGGGCGATCTGGCCGCGTTGCTGACCAATCTTGAACCGGGCGATGTGCTGTTCATCGACGAGATCCACCGGCTCAATCCGGTGGTCGAGGAAGTGCTCTATCCGGCGATGGAGGACCGCGCGCTCGATCTCATCATCGGCGAGGGGCCATCGGCGCGATCGGTGCGGATTGACCTGCCGCCCTTCACCCTGATCGGCGCGACGACGCGGGCTGGCCTCCTCACCACGCCGCTGCGCGACCGGTTCGGCATTCCGGTGCGGCTCAATTTCTACACGGTCGATGAACTGGAAAGCGTGGTGACGCGCGGCGCGCGGTTGCTGGGCATCGGCATTGAGGCGGACGGCGCGCGCGAGATTGCGCGTCGCGCGCGCGGCACGCCAAGGGTTGCAGGGCGGCTGCTGCGCCGGGTGCGCGATTTTGCGCAGGTCGCGGGCGAGCCGGTAGTGACGCGCGCGCTGGCCGATGCCTCGCTGACCCGGCTCGAAGTTGACAGCCTCGGCCTCGATGCCATGGACCGGCGCTATCTTTCGATGATCGCCGACATCTACAAGGGCGGCCCGGTGGGGGTGGAAACGCTGGCGGCGGGCCTTGCCGAGCCGCGCGACACTATCGAGGATGTGGTCGAGCCCTATCTGATCCAGCTCGGCCTTGTGGCGCGCACCGCGCGCGGGCGCTGCCTCAACGATGCCGCCTGGCGCCACCTCGATCGCACGCCTCCGGCCGGCAGCCAGAGCGGCCTGTTCGATTCTGATGACGGCGAGTAAATAGGCGCTGCCCGCGTGCAATAGTTCTGAATTCACTCAGTTTCAGTTCCATTCCGGGACAGTTCGCGAGCGAACACCTGCAAACCGCCAGAAATCCCGCTTTGGTGCGCACGAAACACAGTTAACAGGATTGCTGCGTTAATAACTCTCTGGCTTTGTTCTGTCATTGGAACACGCCGGCTTTGGGGGAACGTCCCCGGAAGCGGCTCGGTTCACAGGGAATGAAAAGAGAGCAAAGCCTATGTCGGTTCGTATGGCCCTCGCAAAACTGTCTGCATGCGCCGCTGGAGGCGCGCTGCTTGGCGGCGGCGCTGTCCACGTGGCAGAGCAGCCCGCCCGGCAGCCGCAGTATGTCAAGCACGTCAAGGCTGCGCCCAAGGTCCAGCCCCGACGCATCGTGGCGCGCCGCGCAATTGCTGCTGCGCCGCGCCAGGTCAGGCGGGCCCGCCGCATCGTCACCCGCACAGTGAGCTGCGCTCCGGCCCAGGCCATGGCGGTTGCGCCAATGCCCGCCCCTTATATGCCTCCCATGCCGCCGATGCCGGTTAGCTCCTCGGGTGGCGGCGAGGCAGTCATGGTCGGCGGCGGCGGTTTTGGCGGCGGCTTCGGCGGTGGCTTCTTCGGCGGTTTCTTCGGAGGCAGCAGCGGCGGCGGCGGCAGCGTGGTGATCTCGTCGACCACCACTGGCTCCACTTCCACCTCGGGCGGATCCACTTCGTCGGGCGGCAGTTCGACCTCAACATCGAGCGGGGCCACCGGTTCTACGGGCTCGACGGGCTCGACGGGTAGCAGCTCCTCGACCTCGGGCGGCGTCACGGTCAATGTCAACGTGGGCAATGTCTCGACCAGCACGGGCGGCGTGAGCACGTCAAGCTCGACCAGCTCGGGTAACGTATCGACCAGCTCGGGCAATGTTTCCACTTCGTCGGGCAATGTCTCCACCAGCTCTGGTAATGTTTCCACGTCATCTGGCAACGTGGCCAGCTCGAGTTCGACCTCGACCTCGTCGGGCAACGTCTCCACCAGCAGCTCAACCTCATCGAGCACCAGCTCGTCGACCAGCAGCTCGACCTCGTCGTCGACCTCGTCTTCGACCTCAAGCTCGTCCTCAACTTCGACGGGCGGTTCGACCAGCACCAGCACGTCGACCGGCGGAACCCCGGTCCCGGCACCGCCAATGCTGCTGCTGTTCGGCGCGGCTGCGGCAACTCTCGTCGGTCGCCGCCGGCAGAAGCAGAAGAAGGCCGACTGATCCGGCCAACTATCAGGCACCTGAGAATGCCGAAAGGGCGGCCCGAGAGGGTCGCCCTTTTTCGTTCGCTTACCCGGCGCGCCAGCGGGCAATGAAGAATCCGTCGAGCCCGCCAGAATCCGGAAGCACGGCAGGATCGGTGCGCAGCCAGCCGTCGGGCGAGGGGGCGAGAGCTTCGGGCAGTTCGCTGGAGAGAATCGGATCGCGCGGCAGCGACACCACGGCAGCCTGCGCCTCGCCCTCCTCTGCCTCGAGCGAGCAGACCGCATAAATGAGCTTTCCGCCCGGCGCGAGCCAGCCGGCGGCGCGTTCGAGCATCCGCATCTGCAATTCTGCCATCTCGCCGATTGCCCGCCCACCGATGCGGTGCAGCACGTCGGGGTGGCGGCGGCATGTGCCTGTCGCAGTGCAGGGGGCATCGAGCAGGACCGCATCGAAGCGCCGCGCTGGCTCCCAGGTCAGCACATCGGCTTGCACCAGTTCAGCCGCAAGCCCCGTGCGCGTGAGGTTCTGCCGCATCCGGTCGAGCCGCTTGGCGCTGGCATCGAGCGCGGTGACTTGCCAGCCGGCGGCGGCGAGCTGCA
>JANLSP010000148.1:0-1627 GCA_031362485.1 Novosphingobium sp. | reverse complement strand
GAACTCGAGACGGTTTTCGCATTCCTTGACGATGGCGACCGGCTTACCTTCGAGGACGCGCGAACCGACCGTCTGACAGTCAGCGGCGAGTTCGCCTGGGACCTGTCGGGCACGGGCGAGAACATCGTTCAACAGGCGATGGCGAGGTTGCCGCGCACGCGAGGCTGGGCAGTCTCGCTCGACAAGCGATTGCCGGTGGCGGCCGGACTGGGTGGGGGCTCCGCTGATGCAGCCGCCGTGTTGCGGATGGTCGGCCGAACGCAAGGCTTGCCCGATGACTGGTACCAGATAGCGGCAAAACTTGGCGCCGATGTGCCGGCTTGCGTTGAAAGTCTGGCGACAATCGGACGCGGTACCGGGACCGAGCTTGACGCTGTTACCAACGATCTGTTCGGCGCTCACACCCTGCTGGTCAATCCGCGAATACCGATGTCGACCGGGCCGGTCTTCGCCGCATGGGACGGGCGTGATCGCGGACCGCTGCCGCAAGGCACAGTGCGTGAAATCGCGCTCGCCGGACGCAATGATCTGGAAGCCCCGGCCATCGCCCAGTGCCCCGCGATTGCGCAAGTTCTTGAGGAACTGCGCAAGGGCGATCCGCTGCTCGCGCGCATGTCCGGCTCGGGCGCGACCTGTTTTGCGCTCTATGCCCGCAAAGATGCGATGCTGCAGGCGCAGGCGCGGATCCAGCGCAGTCATTCGCACTGGTGGACGATGACCGGCTGCTTGCGGTGAAGGATGCGCCCTATCGCCTGCTGGGTAGACCTCGTTTCGGCGGCATCGTGATAGTTGCGGACCATGCTTCAAACCACGTGCCGGATGATATCGACCTCGGCATCGATCCGGCCCTGCTGAACGAGCATATCGCGCAGGATATCGGCGTCATGGGAGTAGCGACCTGCATGGTCCAGCGTCCCGGCACCGCCGCCTTCCTCGGCAACGTCAGCCGGCTCGTCTGCGATTTCAACCGCGAGGAACATGCGCCAGCGATCATCCCGATTGCCAGCGACGGCCATGCGATCCCGGGCAACAGCATAAGCCACGAGGGGCACGTAGCCCGGCTGGACCGCTTCTACCGCCCCTATCATACCGCGCTGGCCACACTGCTCGACGAAGTGCCGCCCGCGCTGATCCTTTCGCTGCACAGCTTCACACCCAGTCTCGACAGTTCGGACGAACCGCGACCCTGGCAGGTCGGCATTTTGTATAACCAAGACGACCGCGCCGCCCGCCTGGCGATCCCAATGCTGGAGGCGGAGGGCCTCGTGGTGGGCGACCAGCAACCCTATTCCGGCGTGCTGCTCAACGCGACGATGAACCGCCATGCCGAGGCCGAGGGGCGGCCCTATCTCGGCGTGGAGATCCGGCAGGACCAGATCGCCGATGACGCCGGACAGGCGGACTGGGCGGAACGTTTGCTGCGAATCTGCAATGCGGCGGCGTTGGCTATCACTTGACCCGCCCCTTCAACCTAGCGAAAGCGCAAGGGTCAAAGGAGTTCACCGTGTCCATCAAGTTCGACAAGTCCAAGCTTCCCTCCCGCCATGTCTCGGTCGGCCCGGAGCGCGCTCCGCAGCGTTCGTATTATTACGCCATGGGCATGACCGAAGAAGAGATCGCGCAGCCG
>JANLSP010000066.1:0-4777 GCA_031362485.1 Novosphingobium sp. | reverse complement strand
CCCAAACTCGGGCCATCGGGGGTCGCGGTGTGGAACAGCCCAGCGATCGATGGGGCGCGCGGCCAACTCTATGTCGCGACCGGTGACAACTATTCGCTGCCCGCCACCGGGCTCAGCGATGCCGTGGTCGCGCTCGATCTTGCCAGCGGGCGGATCCGCTGGCAGCATCAGGTGCTCGGCGGCGATGCCTGGAATGTCGCCTGCATGATCAGGACAAGTGATTCGTGCCCCGACGAAGACGCGCCCGATTTCGATTTCGGCGCCGGAGCTGTGCTCGCCAAGGGCAAGGATGGCCGCGAACTGGTGCTCGCCGGGCAGAAGTCGGGCTGGGTCTATGCTTTCGATCCGGCGGACGGCGCGCTGGTGTGGAAACAGCGGCTCGGGCGCGGCAGCCCATCGGGGGGAGTCCACTTCGGCATCGCCGCGGACGCGGGGCGCCTGTTTGTGCCAATGAGCGACCGATTTGCCATGCCTGGCCCCGAGACTTTCCCGGCGCGGCCCGGCCTCTATGCGCTCGATCTGAGAACAGGCAAGACGCTCTGGCAAGCCCCCGACCGGGTCAACCTGTGCACCACCGACCCGCGCTGTCTTGCGGGCTACGCCGGCGCGGTGACGGCTACCAATGGCCTTGTGCTGATCGGCGCCGACGATGGCCACGTGCGGGTCTACAACGCCGCGACCGGTGCGGTGCTCTGGCAGGACCAGACCAGGCGCGCGTTTGACACGGTCAACAAGGTTCCCGGCAAAGGCGGCTCGATCGCCGGCGGGGTGGCGCCACTGGCCTACAAGGGCAATCTGATTGTGGCTTCGGGCTATGGCTTTGCCTCGAAGGCGGCGGGCAATGTGCTGCTGGTTTACGGGGTGGATTGAACTGTGTGCAGTACCATCACCTTGTTGCCGTCAGGATCGCGGAAATAGGCGGCATAGATACCGTTCTCTGCCGTCCCGCGCGGCCCCGGCGTCCCTTCGCAGGTACCGCCCTTTTCGAGCGCACGGGCATGTGCCGCATCGACTGCGTCCCGGCTCGAGGCCTCAAACATAACCTGGCTGCCGTTGCCCACGCAGGCCTCGCCAACGCGCGGAATGCCGACCATGAACAGCACACCATTGCTGCCACGCCAGCCGGCCAGCCCGTGCCGGTCGACGACGCGCGCCGCGCCAAGTGCTGCGGCGACGGCGTCATAGAAAGCAATCGCGCGCTTGATGTCACGGGTGCCGACGCGAGCTCCAGTCAGCATGCATTTCCCTCCGCCAGTTTCCTTCGCGCAAATGCCCTTGCTTCTGCCGGCTTGATCTTCGCCGTATCGGTAAAGTCGAGATCGTCCTGCCCGATGAACAGCACTTTGCGCGGGACTTTGTAAGCAGCCAGCCGCGCCTTAAGGAATGCGATGACCTGGCCCTCGCTGAGCGTGCTCCCTTCCGTGAGCACCACGCAGGAGACCACGATTTCGCCGAGCGTTTCATGCGGCACGCCAGTGGTCTTGCAGACTTTGACGCCGGGGCAGTTGCACAGCGCCCAGTCGACCTCGACTGGTGATACATTGGCGCCGCCGGTCTTGATGATGTCGTTGATCCGGCCCTGAAACACCAGTCGGCCCCGGTCGTCGATATAGCCGCCGTCACCGGCGTGGTAGAAGCCATTTTCGTCGAGCGCTTCGTCGTTCGGAATGCCGAGGTAGCCGAGCATCAGCGTCGGGCCTTTCACCGCGATTTCGCCCGTTTCGCCACGTTGCAGCACCGCGCCCGTCACTGGATCGACAATGCGCACGGTGTTGCCCGGCAGCGCCTCGCCGCTGTTGCCCTTCCACAGCTCTTCGGGCGTGTCGCAGGGGTAGGATGTTGAGATGGTGAATGTCTCGGTCGAGCCATACGAAGCATGCGGTTCGATCCAGTCGGTCTTGATGGTCTTCTGCGGTTTGCGCAGGTTCTGCCCCGGCTCGAAGAAGCGGAAGCTGGAGAGATCGGCGTCATCCCAGCCGTCTGCGGCCTCGAGCTGCGCCCACTGGTGCGGCCAGCAATAGGGCAAGGTGACGCGTTCGGCTCCGATCAGCTTCACTGCCTCGGCCGCATCGAAAGTGCGCTGCAGGATCAGCGCGCCGCCGACGGCGAATGTCGCTCCCACGGCGATGGAGAAATTGCCTGACCAGAACAGGCCGTTCGGCGCCCAGGTGCGCACATGGTCATCGGCAGTCATTGCATAGATCCGCGGCCAGCGCCACGACTGGATGTTGACTCCGCGGTGCGCGTTGACGATCCCCTTGGGCTTGCCGGTTGAGCCCGAGGAAAAGAAGATAAGCGCCGGATCGGCAGGCGTGATCGTTGCTGCGCGGGCGCCGACAAGAGCGGGAGCAACAGCATTGCCCCTTGCCAGGAAGGCTTCCCAGTTCTCGAAAGAACTGTCGCCCAGCATGACCACGCGCGCAAGATAGGGAAATCGTTCCAGATCCAATTCGCCGAGCATCGCGGCGAAGTCCTTGCCCGCCACATGGCGTTCGACCAGCAGAGTGGAGACGGCGGAAATTTTGATCAGCGCGGCAAGTTCGGCCGGGGTAGAAAACGTCGAGAGGCCCACTGCTACGCCGCCGGCAAGGCCGATGCCGAAACAGGCCGAGACCCATTCGGGCCGGTTGCTCATCAGCACGCCGATGCGCTCTTCCTTGCCAGTGCCGCAGCTGATCAGCGAGCGCGCGACCGCGTTCGCGTGGCTCCACAGTTGTTCATAGCTCCAGCTCAGGCGCTCCCCGTATTCGTGCAGCACCAGCGCCTCGCGCGGCCCGAAGCGTGCAGTCACATCGCGCAGAAAACCCGGCAGGGTCAGCGCGCCGAGCCCCTCTTCTTCTTCCAGCGGCACACCGCGCGCAATGGCAAGATCGTTCATCGTCATTTCGGGTTGGGATGCGCATCGTGGACGGCATTGATTGCCGGCACCACCTCTTTGGGCAGAGTCAGGTCAATTGCGCCAAGATTGCTGGCAAGCTGTTCCGCCCGGCTCGCTGCCATAAGCACCGAGGCCATGAAAGGCTGGCTAGCGGCGAAGGCCAGCGCCATGTGTGCCGGATCCAGCCCGTGCTCGCGCGCAACCTTGCCGTATGCGGAAATCGCCGCAGCCCGCGCCGGCGAGAGCAGCCGGGAGACGAAAGTGGGCGAGCCTTCCGAGCGGCTGCCGGGAAGCGGCGCGGGACTCGCGCCATATTTGCCGGTCAGTGTGCCCGCGGCCAGCGGCGAATAGCCGATCAGGCCGACCTCCTCGCGCATCGCCACTTCGGCGAGGCCGATCTCGAATTGCCGGTCGAGCAATGAGTAGCCGTTCTGGATCGAGGCGACGCGCGGCACGGTCATCAGGTCGGCCATGAACAGATAGCGCATCGCCCCCCAGGGAGTCTCGTTGCACAGGCCGATCGCGAGGATCTTGCCGAGCGAGACTTGTTCTGCGAGCGCCGCGAGGGTCTCCTCGATGCTCGTCTGGCCGTCGCGATCAGGCAGGTGCGAATAGCGCTGGCGGCCATGGGTCGAGACCGCACGCTCCGGCCAATGGACCTGGTAAAGGTCGATAACGTCGGTGTTAAGCCGCCGTAAGCTCGCATCGACCGACGCGACGATGTTGGCCCGGTCAAGTTTTCGATCTGCTCCGCGGATGTGCGCCATATCGCCTGCGGCATTTCCCGGCCCGGCGACCTTGGTGGCGACGATAACCTTGCCACGCACTCCGCGCGCCGCGATCCATTTGCCGAGCAGTTCCTCCGAAGCGCCTTGCGTCGCGGCGCTGATCGGCGTGGGATAGTTTTCCGCGGTGTCGAACAAAGTGATCCCGGCATCAAACGCCATGTCCATCTGGCGCATGGCGTCATCTTCGCCGGTCTGCCCGCCGAAGGTCATGACGCCGAGGCCAAACTGACTGACTTCGAGGCCGCTGTGGCCAAGTTTGCGGTATTGCATGGCTATTCTGCCGCCTCGGCCTGGGTGAAGGGGCCGAGGCCATGATTTGCGGTAGTTGCCATTCAGGTTCTCGCGTTCGTTATGACGAGACTATCGCCGATCGCGCAACTCCTGCAAGCGTCCAGACGATCTATCGCGCGCCGAGGCCGGCATTGCCTTCCCTCAGCTGGAAGCGCAGCGAGTTCTGCAGGTATGCGGTCATGTGATAGTGGCCGACGACAATCGGCAGCTCGATCAGTTGCCGCTCGTCGAGCCGCGTGGCGAGCGCTGCCCAGGTCGCGTCGCTGATCATCGCGTCAAAATGCAGTTCTTCGGCCGCGCGAACAATCGCCCGGTCGTCCTCGTCCCAGCTCGGCGCGTCCGAGCCAAGCGTCAGCCGCTCGAACTCCGCTGCCGTCAGTCCGGCCTCCCGGCCATTCTCGACATGCTCTCCCCAGGGAAGCGGCGCGCCGCACAGCCAGGAAGTGCGCAGGATCGCCAGTTCCTTGTCGCGCGCGGACAAGGCAGGCTCGAGGGTCAGCAGGACGCCTAGCTCAAGATAGGCCTGCGTCGCGTCGTGATGGCGGAACAGGGTTCGGAACGTGTCATGGACCTCGCCGGGCTCGCCTGCCGAATACCGCACGCGCAATCTATCCAGCAGTTCCATCGCCCGCGCGCCGATCGCGCCATCGGCATCCGGCTCGATGCGCACCGGCTGGCCGAGCACTTGCGCCATGCGCGCTTCGGCATCGAAATGGTTGCTGATTTCACCCTCCCGCCAGCGCGATTGGCGCGCCTTGTCGATCGAGACTGGCGCAACGGCAGCGAGGGGGCAAGCGCGAAAGGCTCAGTCCGCCGTGCC
>JANLSP010000032.1:0-1855 GCA_031362485.1 Novosphingobium sp. | reverse complement strand
CATCGCGGTCTCTTCGCCGCAGATATAGGCGCCCGCACCACGGTGCACGAACACGTCAAAATCATAGCCCGATTTGCAAGCATTCTTGCCGATGAAGCCCTTGGCATAAGCCTCGGCCACGGCAGCGAACAGCACTTCGGCCTCACGGATATATTCGCCGCGAATATAAATATAGGCTGCGCGCGCGCCCATCGCGAAGCCCGCCACCAGCGCGCCTTCGATCAGTTTGTGCGGATCGTGGCGGATGATCTCGCGGTCTTTGCAGCTGCCGGGCTCGCTCTCGTCAGCGTTGATCACCAGAAAGCCGGGCCGCGCCGGGTTGGGCTCCTTGGGCATGAACGACCATTTCAGCCCGGTCGGGAACCCCGCCCCGCCGCGCCCGCGCAGGCCGCTGGCCTTGATCTCCTCGACAATCGCCTCGCGGCCTTTGGCGAGGATCGCTTTCGTGTCGTCCCAATCGCCGCGTGCTTGCGCAGCTTTGAGGGTCCATGGCTGGTAGCCATAGAGGTTGGTGAAGATGCGGTCTTTATCGTGGAGGCTCATTTTGTGCCTCCAGGGTGGTGAGAAGAAGGGTTTCTCGCAGAGGACGCGGAGAAGAAAACCGCAGAGAGCGCAGAGATGTCCCTCTTTCGGCCAAGCCGATTCAAACATCCAAGTTCAGAATGATGAGCAAAGTCTGCGGCGCGCACATCACCTCTGCGGCCTCTGCGGTTTTCTTCTCTGCGTCTCTGCGTGAACCAGTTCAAAGCGCGACCCATCACCACACCCCCCGGTAATTGTGATTGGCCTTGACCATTTGCTTGAGCGTCGTCGGCCCGCCGACAGGCTCCACCGTATGCCGCCCCTTGATCTGTGTTCCGGTCTTGGGCGTCTTCCCCGCAACCAAAGCATCGAGCACCTTGTCGAGGCTCTCCGCCGTCAGGTCCTCGTAATTATCGTCGTTGATCTGCACCATCGGCGCCGAGGAGCAATTGCCCATGCACTCGACTTCGTTGAGCGTCCACAGCCCGTCATCGGTGGTGTGCCTCTTGGCCATCCCCCGCGCTTTGCAGGCGGCGAACAGGTCGTCCGATCCGCGCAGCATGCAGGGCGTGGTGCCGCAAACCTGGACGTGGAATTTGCCCATCGGCACCAGGTTATACATCATGTAAAAACTGGCGACTTCGAGCACGCGGATCGCGGGCATGTCGAGCTGCGCGGCGACATATTCGATCACCGGCAGCGGCAGCCAGCCTTGCGTATTGGTCTCCGCGCCGACCTGACGCTGGGCGAGATCGAGCAGCGGCATCACGGCGCTGCGCTGGCGGCCGGGCGGATAGCGGGCGATGATCTTCGGGACTTCGGCGGCGTTTGCCTTCGACCACGCGAACGAGCCCCAGCGGGCGCGCAGCTCGGGGCTATCGGGTTCGGGATGACGGTCAGCCATTATGCGCTTCCATGTCCAAGACCTCCCCGGAACGGGGAGGTGGCAGCCCGCAGGGCTGACGGTGGGGTAGTGACCCCTCCACCACTCGCTCCGCTCGCGGTCCCCCTCCCCGTTCCGGGGAGGTATTTCAATGCAGCACTCACCTGACAAACTCCTCCCGGCTGCACAGCCCGCCCGCAAACGAATAAATCGCCACCACCTCAAACGGCTCCACCAAAGCCGAACCATCCGAACTCGGCCCGCGCGTCACATATTCGCGAAACAGCACATAGTCCCCAATCTGCTGCCGCTCGCGAATTTCCGCCCGGTTCTCCGGCCAGGTCTTGAACGCCGCCTTAAGCCCGGCCCGCGTCCCCTCGCGCCCCTCGCGCAACACCGCACCGCGATAGCTCGCCTCGCAGGCGTCGTCGGTCATCAGCGCAACATAGG
>JANLSP010000001.1:0-4971 GCA_031362485.1 Novosphingobium sp. | reverse complement strand
GGAAAAAGTCCTGATTCGGCTGAATGATCGACGATTGGGGCGCCGATTGGGGGGCAATAAGCGAGTTCATTCCCAGTCCAACGCTCCCTTCTTCCACGCATAGGCAAAGCCGATAAGCAGTTCGGCGAGGAACACCATCATGGTGATCCAGCCCGGCCATCCGGTCATCTCGAGGCTGACCGCCCAGGGAAACAGGAAGGCTGCTTCCAGATCAAAGATTATGAACAGAATGGCGACGAGATAGAACCGCACATCAAACTGGCTGCGCGGATCTTCAAACGCGGGAAAGCCGCATTCATATTCGCTGAGCTTGTCCGCGTTGGGATTATGCGCGCCAGTGAGCCGCGCGACCCCCATCGGCAGGAACACCAGCAGCGCCGACAGCCCAGAGGCGATGCCGAGGAAAATCAGGATCGGCAGATATTGCGACAGGTCGACCACGCTCAGTCCTTTTATGGCGCTGACTCGCCATTCATAACAATGCCCCGCGCCCTAGTCCGCAGCGCTGGCCTGCGCAAGTGGGGGGAACGCCGGATAGGCACATCTTTTCCGCGCCAAACCGAGCCTCATATGCTGCTTCAAGTGATCGCCATTGCTTTTGCCGCACTGCAACATTAAGCAAAGCTGCTTGCCAATCGGGACTGACTACGAAGGAATCGCGTCCAATGACCCAATTTTCCGCTTCCGACCCCGTCGTTGTCCTCAGTTATGCCCGCACACCGATGGGAGGCCTCCAAGGCGTCTTCGCCGATGTTGCCGCGACTGATCTGGGCGCGACTGCGGTCAAGGCGGCGGTCGAGCGTGCCGGGGTCAAGGGTGAAGACGTCGAGCGGATTTACATGGGCTGCGTGCTGCCGGCCGGGCTCGGCCAGGCCCCTGCCCGACAGGCGGCGCTTAAAGCCGGGTTGCCAATTTCGGTCGAGGCGACCACGGTCAACAAGGTCTGCGGTTCGGGCATGCAGACCGTGATCATGGGCGCAGAGGCGCTGGCCAGCGGCAGCATCGATATGGTCATTGCCGGCGGCATGGAAAGCATGTCGGGCGCGCCTTACTTGCTCAAGAAGCATCGCGGCGGGGCGCGAGCCGGTCATGATACCGCCTATGACCACATGTTCCTCGATGGGCTCGAAGACGCCTATGACGGCGGCTCAATGGGCAGCTTCGCGCAGGCCGTGGCCGATGAATATCAGCTGACGCGCGAATCGCAGGATGCCTATTCGATCGAATCGCTGCGCCGTGCCCAGGCGGCAATCGCGAGCGGCGCTTTCGCCGAAGAGATCGTGGCAGTGACGGTTAAGACCCGGGGCGGCGATGTCGTGGTCGATACTGACGAGCAGCCCGGCAAGGGCCGCCCGGACAAGATTCCGACCCTGAAGCCCGCTTTCTCCAAGGATGGGACGATCACAGCCGCCAGCTCGAGCTCGATCTCGGATGGCGCTGCAGCCGTGGTGCTGACTCGCCAGAGCGTGGCAGATGCCAAGGGGCTGACCCCGGTCGCGCGCGTCGTCGCTATCTCGGCACATGCCCATCAGCCTAACCGCTTTCCGACCACGCCGGTCGCGGCGATCACCAAGCTGCTCGACAAGGCGGGCTGGCAGATTGGCGATGTCGATCTGTTCGAAATAAACGAGGCCTTCGCCTGCGTCGCGATGTTCGCAATGCACGACCTCGGCATCCCGCATGAAAAGATCAATGTAAACGGCGGCGCAACCGCGCTGGGTCACCCAATCGGCGCATCGGGCACGCGCATCATCACCACGCTGATCGGCGCGCTGAAGCACAAGGGGCTCAAGCGCGGAGTTGCTTCGCTGTGCATCGGCGGCGGCGAGGCTACTGCTATTGCGGTGGAGCTGATTTAGGGCTTTGTCACCGGCTTGGTCCGGTGTAGCCAACGCGCGTGCAACCAACGGGAGAGAGTTATCATGCGCAGCAAGACCTTTATCACGGTATCAGCGATTGCTCTTGTGACACTGGCTGGTTGCAGCAAGCCTGCTCCGGCTCCTGAAGCCACAGCGAGCGCCGATGCAGCGACTGCTGCTCCGACCGTTGCGGCAGCCTGGACACCAGTCCTGCCTCCCCCGGGTTCCTATAATTCGACTACCAGCGACGGAAAACCCTATTCGAAGGTTACGCTGAATGCCGATGGTTCGTATTCTCGCGATCCCGAGCAAGGCCTGAACGAAGCCGGCATTGTTAAAATGACGGATGGGAAGCTCTGTTTCGATCCTTCGGGCAAGGACAATCCAGAGCGTTGCTACACGATGACCCAGCCTGCTGCCGATGGTGGGTTCACCGTCACAGACAGCAAAGGCGTTACGCTGAATGTGAAGCCTGCCGCTTCCTGATCTGGTCGCGGGGCAGGTGCGTTAAGGCTCTCTTGCCTCCACATCCGGTCATGAGCAACGAAGCCTGTCCTGCCAGCAACATCAAACGGTACAATCCGGCTTGCGGATTGGCGGCTGCATGTTACCCCCTGCATCCCTAGATCGGAGCGGGAGAATTACCATGAAGAAGTTTGTGATCATTGCCGGGATTGCGCTGCTTGCAGCCTGCGGTTCGAACAAGGACGCGAGCGCTGATGCAACGGCGAGCGATGCGGCTGCGGCGAGCGCTGCGGCAACGCCAGCTGCGGTCCATACCCCTGCCCCTGGCAGCTACGATGTCACTACTCCCGATGGCAAGGTTCTGACGAACACGCTGATGGCCGACGGCGGCTATGTTCGCCGCGATGCCGCAGGCAAAGTTCTGGACAAGGGTAAATGGGCGGTGACTGACGGCAAGACCTGTTTCACCCCGGAAACCGGCGCAGCCGACTGCTACACTGATACCATTCCGGCAGCTGACGGTAGCTTTACCGCCACCGATGCCAAGGGCGCCGTGATGCAGATCAAGCCGCACACGAAATAGGGCGGGTCCGAAGGGGAGGCCTGATCAGGGCTCCCCTGCCCCCCACAGCCGGTCCTGCTTAACGAATCCGCTGCGCCCGCCGATATCGAGCGCGCACCAGCCGCCGTTGCATTCGCCGAGCTTGCCGACATGCCCGGGCGCAAACCGCCAGCGCACGAGCGAAGCCGCATCGCCGCTTTCGCGCATGTCTGCGGGCTCCCGTCCGATAACTATTGCGCCGCGCTGACGGGTGAGGAACTGTGCCAGCATCCATCCGCGCGTGCCACCAGCATCTTCGACCAGACGCCAGCCTTCTTTCAGTCGCAGCACTTTCAGCGGCAGGCCGGTGCGACGATAAACCCAGCTGATGCGGTATTCCTCGCTTGGGCCGACCCGCATGTTCACTTCGTTTACCCGCAGCGCCGCCCAATAAGGCACTTGGCGCTCCTGCGCGCGCGAGGGGACGGCGGCAATCGCAATCGCCATGCACAATGAAATCAGGGCGGCAGTCAGTCGGGTCAAAATGCGCATGGCTGCACCATAGTCAAAGGTATGCCCTTGCATCAAGGCAGCTCGGCCCATCGGTAAAAATGGTTGCGAAGCTGCGCAAGGGTCTGCGCAAACGCGGCTTGTCGGATCGCGCAAACTTGCTCTAGGTATCAACGACGGGAATCGAACCAGCCAGTCGGAGCCGGTTCAGTGGGGGGAACTGCGGAAATGATCAGACAGGTTGCCAAGCTGCTTGGCGCATTTGCTCTCGCCACTCCGGGCATTGCCCATGCGCAGGAAGCGCTGGCCGATGCCGCAGACACCGGCGATACCGCCTGGATACTGACATCTTCGGCGCTCGTCCTGATGATGACTTTGCCCGGCCTGATCCTGTTCTATGGAGGCCTGCTGCGCGGCAAGAACGTCCTGTCGGTCATGGTCCAGTGCGGCGCAATTGCCGCCGTCGGCTCGATGCTGTGGATAGTCTGCGGCTATTCCATGGCGTTCGGCGCGGTCACCAATGGCTGGCTGGGCGGGGGCAATGCCTGGATGCTGATCAATCTCGGGAATGTCCGCGATGGCTATGCAGTGCCCGAAAGCGCCTTTGCCCTGTTCCAGATGACCTTTGCTGCGATCACTCCGGCTCTGATGGCTGGAGCGTGGGTTGACCGGGCCCGGTTTGGTTGGGTCGTAGCCTTCTGCGCGCTGTGGGGCCTGGTGGTCTATGCCCCGGTGGCCCACTGGGTCTGGGGCGGCGGCTGGTTATCGAGTCAGTTCGGCACGCTCGATCTTGCCGGCGGTATCGTCGTGCACACGACCGCGGGGGTCTCGGCATTGGTCATCGCGGCGCTGCTCGGCAAGCGGCAAGGCTTTCCAAAAACGCTGATGCTGCCGCACAGCCCGGTGCTGGTGATGATCGGCGCGGGCCTGCTGTGGGTGGGCTGGTTCGGCTTCAACGGCGGCTCTGCGGTCGCGGCCAATGATGATGCGGCCAGCGCGATCATCAACACCCACGCCGCCGCCTGCACAGCGGCGATGGTCTGGCTGCTCATCGAACGTATCATGGTCGGCAAGTCGACTGCCATCGGTTTTGCCACCGGCGCTGTGGCAGGACTGGCGACCGTGACCCCGGCTGTCGGCATGATCTCGCCCGGCGCCGCGATCCTCTTCGGCGCGCTTGCGGCAAGCATTTGCTATCCGATGATCAAGGTGATCAAAACGAAGCTCGAGATCGACGATTCACTCGACGTGTTCGCGGTCCACGGCGTCGGCGGCATGGCAGGATCGTTGCTGCTCGCGGTGTTCATGTCGCCACAGCTCGGCGGCACTGGTGATGCTGCCAGCTACACCATTCTCGGCCAGCTCGGCGGCCAGGCGATCGGCGTGGTTGTCGTGGCGATCTGGTCGGCACTGGCCAGCGCGTTACTGGCGCTCGGCGTGTCGTGGATTCTGCCGATGCGGGTCAGCGAAGATGTCGAACGCGACGGACTCGATATTTCCAGCCACGGTGAGCGCGGCTGGGAGCTTGACTGAACAGGGAAAGGTTCCAGTGATGCGCAAAGTGTTCAATGGCGTCATGCGGGTGGTCAGCAGCCT
>JANLSP010000680.1:0-6690 GCA_031362485.1 Novosphingobium sp. | reverse complement strand
CATCAGGGCCTGCGTGTCCGCGTCGAATATCCCGATTGCTGCGGCATGCCCAAGTTCGAGAACGGAGATCTTCCCGCTGTCGCCAGCGCTGCAGGGCGCATCGCCACGCATTTTGCGCCGCTGATTGAAGATGGCTGGGATATCGTCCCACTCACCACAAGCTGCGCGCTGATGCTGAAGTTCGAGTGGCCATTGATCGAGCCTGATAATGCCGAGGTCGCATTGCTGGCCAGGCACACTTTCGATGTCAGCGAATATGTGGTGCGCCTGTCGAAAGATGTCGGACTTGCTGCCATCGAGGCGATGCCCAAGAGCATCGCCGTCCATTTTGCCTGTCATGCCCGCGCCCAGAACATGGGACCCAAGGCCATGGAAATGCTCAAGCTGATTCCCGAAGCGAGGCCTCAGCTTACCGAGCGCTGCTCGGGTCACGGCGGCAAGTGGGGGCTGTTCAAGGACAATTTCGACACGGCGATCAAGGTCGGCAAGACCACGGGCAAAAACCTTATGAAGGGCGAGCCCGACCTGATCGTTTCCGAATGCCCGCTCGCCGGGCCCCACCTGCGCCAGGTTATCGAAGCCAATGGTCAGGAGCCGCCTGACCGTATCGGCCATCCGATTGAAGTCCTGGCCCAAGCATATGGATTGTAAGCAAATGCCCCGCAGCCAGCGCACGATCACTGCAGCCGACCTTATGGCGGTTTCGGACTATGAACTGATCCGCAAGGACAAGAAGCAGGATGCGATCGCCCGTAAGCAATTGACCCGGATGAGTGTCGGGCCAAATGCCACGATGCTGTTCGAAACGTGGGATTCGATGTGGCTGCAGATTCAGGAAATGCTCCGCATCGAAAAGGGCGGCGAAGCTCAGGTGGCCGATGAACTGGCGGCCTATGATCCGATGGTGCCAAAGGGCAGCGAGCTGACTGCGACAGTTTTATTTGAGGTCGCCGATCCGGTGCGGCGTGATGCATTCCTGCGCACGATCGGCGGCGTGGAAGACCATGTCGCACTGCAAGTCGGCGGCCATGTCGTTCGCGCCCGGGCGGAAGGCGATGTGACCCGCACGCGCGAAAGCGACGGCAAGGCCAGCGCCGTGCATTTCTTCCATTTCGATTTCACTCCCGAAGCGCTGGACGCATGGCAGAGCGGCGAGGGCAGCGCGATGGTGGTGATCGATCATCCTGCCTATGGCCATGCCGCGTTGATCGGCCCCGACGCCCGGGCCTATCTCGCTCGCGAGTGCTTTTGAAATCGGACTTCGCACTCAGGATTCTGCAGGCGTGAAGCTTCCCTCACTGTCGGCGCCAGCTTTGCCTGTTGATGAGCGCAGTCTTGACGCCTCCATCATCCGTTCGATGTCCTGACTGGTGGCCCGGCGCGGCGGCAGCGGCTTGGCACTGGCCGAAGGTTTGGCCTGTCCCGAGGCTCCCGGCGGCAAAGGTATGCCGTTGCGATCGCGCTGGATCGGGGCTTGTGCTGCGACCGCCTGCGCAGAGGCCGCGCCTGCCTGAGCTCCGGGGCCTAGCGATCCGGGCAGAAGAGCGCGATATTCGGGGTCGATGTTGCGAATATCGCCCTGCACTTCCTGTTCGATCCGGGGACCTTCGGGTTCGTAACCGGCTCCCCCGTTGCGCTCCAGCCGCGTGCCGGCGGCTACATGCATGCCGTTGACCGTGGTCGCTGTTTTGTTTTCGCTAGTTTTTCTCGGCGATGTTCCCCAGGCGCCGCCGCCCCTGGCCTGGGCGGCCCGCTGGGCTTCGGCGAGCGCGCTCGAATTCTCGCCGCTGGCAAACATGGCAAGGCCCGCCGTTGCGACCAGGGTGACCACGGCAAAATGACGGAGCATGACCGGAGAGACCGGGAGATTGGGGGCAACGCGGCGCATGGGACGTTCAATAAACCATCCGGGTTAACCCATTCGAGTGCATTATGGTTTGCAAATGGTTGACGGCGCGCCTTGCCCACGGGTCTAGGCCGGGGCTGTCGCAGCGGTCGCAGTGTAAACCGCGCCGACGCCAGGGCGGCAATTGGTGCGCATTCGTCTTGGTCTGCATTTTCGGGAAGCGAGAAATTCTGTCAAGTTTACCGACAGTTTACGGCTTTGCCCTAAGGGAGGTCCATCGCCCTGCAACGGGCCGGACTGAGCCGAAGACGCTTCATGATTCGCCTGTTCAAACATTACATCCCGCATGCGGTCATCTTGCTTGGCCTGTTCGACATCGGCTTGCTGGTCGGTTCGGCAGAGCTCGCCTGGCGACTTCGTGCCACCCAGATCGAACTGGATCTCGGCCCGATTGCCGACCGGATATGGCCGCATATCGGCTATGCTGCGGTCATCATGACGGCGATGATTTCGGTCGGAGTTTACGGCTCGGATTCGCTACGCTCGATGCGCTATGCCACTGGCCGCCTGCTGGTTGCGGTGTCGCTGGGCATCATTGCCTTGTCGTTTGTCGATTTTCTGCTGGCTGCGGCAAACTTCTGGCGATCCACGCTGGCTTACGCGATGGCTTCGACGATCTTGGCGCTGATCGCAAATCGCTTGGTGGTGGGCGGAATTCTGGGCGCATCGGCCTTTCGCCGTCGCGTGCTGGTGCTCGGCGCAGGCCCGCGCGCGCAGCGATTGCGCGAGCTGGGCGACAAGCCCGAAGCAGGCTTTGCCATTGTCGGCTATGTCGGGATGAGCGACAAATCTCAGGTCATTGAAGAGGCGATTTCGCGCACTGCCATCCACAATCTCACCCGCTTCGTCGAAAATCTCGGGGTGAGCGAAGTGGTGCTGGCGCTGGAAGAGCGGCGCAATTCGCTGCCGCTCAAGGACTTGCTGCGGATCAAGACCGCCGGGGTTCATGTCAACGACTTCTCCAGCTTTATCGAGCGCGAGACGGGCCGGGTCGATCTCGATACGGTCAATCCAAGCTGGCTCATCTTTTCCGACGGATTCTCCTCGGGCCGCGCGGTTTCGAGCGTTGCCAAGCGCCTGTTTGACATCGCCGCCAGCTCCATTCTGCTGGTGCTGACTTTGCCTTTCATCGTGTTGTTCGCGGTGCTGGTGAAACTCGACAGCAGGGGCCCGGCTTTTTATCGCCAGAACCGCGTCGGCCTGTTTGGCCAGCATTTCGACGTGATCAAATTGCGCTCAATGCGCACCGATGCGGAAGTGGCGGGCGCCCAGTTCGCGCAAGCGAACGATCCACGAGTCACGCGCATCGGGCGCTTCATCCGCAAGCTGCGGATCGATGAACTGCCGCAGACCTGGAGCGTGCTCAAGGGCGAAATGAGCTTCGTCGGCCCGCGCCCGGAGCGGCCGGAATTCGTTGCCGGTCTCGAAGACAAGCTGCCCTTTTATGCCGAGCGGCACATGGTCAAGCCCGGCATCACCGGCTGGGCGCAGATCAACTATCCCTATGGCGCCAATCTGGAGGATTCGCGCCACAAGCTCGAATATGACCTCTATTATGCCAAAAACTACACCCCGTTCCTCGATCTGATCATCCTGCTGCAAACGCTCAGGGTGGTGCTGTGGCATGACGGCGCGCGATGAGCGGCGCAGAGCTGCTTTCTGCGCCATGGGCGCTTGCAGCCGGGCTGGTGCAGGCCACCGCCGCACTAGTCGCGGGCCTGGCGGCGATCCGGCTGGCGCCGCGCAAACAGCGTGTCGGCGCGGCTGGCCCTGCCTTGGTGGTCAGTCTGGCGCTGACTGCACTGTGGTGTCTGGCAATGGTCGCGCTGCCATGGGGTGGGCCGCGATTCGGCCTGCTGGAAGCATTGTGCAACCTTGGCTGGCTGTTCGTGCTCTATCGCCTGTTCACCGGTGATGGCCG
This sequence comes from Novosphingobium sp., assembly GCA_031362485.1. GTDB lineage: Bacteria > Pseudomonadota > Alphaproteobacteria > Sphingomonadales > Sphingomonadaceae > Novosphingobium. The sequence goes on along the minus strand of JANLSP010000680.1, from coordinate 2,863 downwards.
TCATACCAGCCTCACGCCGATAAAGCCGGTGTTGGCAGCGCTGGGCTTTGCCGAACTGCTGCATCTCAGCCTCGAACTGACCGCACTACTTTTGCCTCTGGCACCATCGGGCGGAGCAATCCTGCTGCGCGCCACAATCATCCTGCGCCTCCTGGTGACTATCGGCGGCCTGGTCATGGTCCACAATCTGTATGGCAGCGCATCGGCGCAGGCCCGCACTTCGCTGCGCTGGCCCGCGCTCGCGTTGGCGATGCTGTGGGGCTATGATCTCAATCTCTACACCATAGCCTGGCTGGGCGAGGGGTGGCCGGCTGAGCTTGCTGCGCTGCGCGGGCTGCCGGTGATTGCGCTGGCCGTGCTGCTGACTGTCGGTGCGGCCCGCGGCAGCGATCAGTTGCGTTTCAGCCCATCGCGGAAGGTCGCATTCCAGTCGGTTTCACTGCTGGTGATCGGCGGCTACTTTGCCGCGATGTACGCCATTTCCGCATGGCTCGCACTGGCTGGAGGCAATTTTGCCCAGCTTATGCAGTTCAGTTTCCTGATCACGGCCAGTGTCGCTGCAGCGCTGCTGCTGCCATCGCGCCGGCTGCGCGGCTGGATCCGGGTGATGCTGGTCAAGCACCTGTTTCTCCACCGCTACGATTATCGCGACGAATGGCTGCGCTTCACCCGGACTATGGGACTGGCCGGGGTGGGCATTACCGAAGGCCGCGCCGCGCCGCTGGAGGAACGCGCGATCCAGGCACTTGCCGATATTGCCGACAGTCCCGCCGGGCTGCTGCTTGCACCCGGCGATCATGGCGACATGGTTCTCGCAGCGCAGTGGAACTGGCCGAGCGTTGAAGTCCCGCCCCAGGCAATGCCGGCCGGAGCTATCGCCTATTTCGAGCGGAGCGGTCGCATCGTCGATCTCGATGACTTGCGTAGGGGCAGGGTGGAAGCAGAAGAGTCCGAATTGGTGCCGACCTGGCTGCGCGAGGAGATGCGCGCCTGGGCCCTCATTCCCCTTATTCACTTCGAGCGGCTGATCGGGGTGGTGGTACTGGCGCGGGTGACCCCGGCGCGATCCTTCGATTGGGAAGACTTCGACCTGATGCGCGTCGCCGGGCGCCAGTTGGCGAGCTATCTTGCCGAACACTCGGTCCAGGCGGCATTGGCTGAGGCGGGCCGGTTCGACGACTTTCACCGGCGCATCGCCTTTGTGATGCACGATATCAAGAATCTGGCGAGCCAGCTCAGCCTGCTTGCGCGCAATGCTGAACTGCACGCCGACAACCCCGACTTTCACGCCGACATGATGGTGACGCTGCGCAATTCAGCCGATAAGCTTAACACTCTGCTAGCGCGCCTGTCGCGCTATGTCAGCGGCGAAGGGTCCGAGCGGCTGGGCGAGGTCGATGCCGGGGGCGTGATCCGGCAGGTCGTTGCGCAATTTCGTGAGCAGCACCCGGTGATGCTGGCCGAATGTCAGGAACTCAGCGTCACCGCCAACCGGGAGTCGCTGGAGCAGGTGCTGGTCCACCTTGTGCAAAATGCCATAGATGCCAGCGAGCCGGGTTCGCCGGTCTTGCTGGGCCTGACTGGCGACGGCCTGCACGCCGCCATTGATGTGATCGATTCGGGCTGCGGCATGTCGCCGGAATTCGTCCGCTCGCGGCTGTTCAAGCCCTTTGTCTCGTCCAAGCAGGGTGGCTTCGGTATCGGCGCCTTCGAAGCGCGCGAGCTGGTCCGGGCGATGCGCGGCCGGCTTGATGTCGAATCGCGTGAAGGCCTGGGCACACGCTTTTCGGTGCGGCTACCGCTGGCCGACGCCCGCGATATTCTGGGCAGTCTCGAAAACGCTGGCGATCAAACCATGCAGAAAGTGGCCTGATGGCAAATGCACGACCCAAGCTGCTGGTAGTCGAAGATGACGCCGGCCTGCAGGCCCAGCTCAAATGGGCCTATGAAGACTTCGATGTGATTATTGCGGGGGACCGTGCATCGGCGCTGACTGCCCTGCGCGCGGAAGAGCCGGCCGTGGTTACGCTCGATCTGGGGCTTCCGCCCGATCCCGATGGCACGTCAGAAGGCTTCGCCGTGCTCGACGAGATCATGGCGCTCAAGCCCGATACCAAAGTCATCGTTGCGTCCGGGCACGGCGCGCGCGAAAGCGCGCTGCAGGCGATCGCCAAAGGGGCCTACGACTTTTACCAGAAGCCGGTCGATATCGATGCCATCGGCCTGATCGTCCGCCGCGCGCTGCAACTGCATCACATTGAGCGCGAAAACCGCCAGCTCGCCGCCAAGGCCACGGGCGACCGGGTGCTGGGCCGGCTGATCACCTCCGCACCCGAGATGATCAAGGTCGCGCGCACTATCGAGCGGGTGGCAAATACCAATGTCTCGGTGATGCTGCTCGGCGCGAGCGGCACCGGCAAGGAGCTGCTGGCGCGGGGCTTGCATGAGGCGAGCGACCGCGCGGGCGGGGCGTTCGTGGCGATCAACTGCGCGGCGATTCCGGAAAATCTGCTCGAAAGCGAACTGTTCGGCCATGAAAAGGGCGCGTTTACCGGCGCGGTCAAGACAACCGAGGGCAAGATCGAGCAGGCAAATGGCGGCACGCTGTTCCTCGACGAAGTGGGCGATATTCCGCTACAATTGCAGGTGAAACTGCTGCGCTTCCTGCAGGAACGGGTGATCGAGCGGATCGGCTCGCGCAGTTCGATCGCGGTCGACACGCGGATCGTCTGCGCCACCCATCAGGACCTGGAAACGATGATCGCCGCCGGCCTCTTTCGCGATGACCTTTATTACCGCATGGCTGAAATCGTGGTGATGATCCCGTCGCTCGCCGAGCGGCCGGGCGATGCCGTGCTGCTTG
>JANLSP010000639.1:0-7795 GCA_031362485.1 Novosphingobium sp. | reverse complement strand
CCAGACTGTTATCGATAAACCGCCCGCGCCCGGTCCGCGTCCGCTCGAACAGCGCGCCAAGTATGGCAATCGGACCGTTGACCCCGCCTACCAGGTCACCCATCGGCAGGCCCAGCTTGGTTGGCAGCCGGCCCGGCTCGCCGTTTAATGAAAACGCGCCCGACATGGCCTGGAGCACGATATCGAAGCTGGGGTTGTCCTTCATCGGCCCGGTCTGACCATAGCCCGAAATCGAGCAATAGATCAGTGCCGGGTTGACCGCCGCAAGAGCCTCATAGCCCAGCCCCAGCCGGTCCATCACGCCAGGCCGGTAATTCTCGACCACGACGTCGCACTTGGCGGCGAGGTCTTTGACCAGCGCAAGGCCCTCGGGCGCCTTCAAGTCAACGACAATGCTTTTCTTGCCGCGATTGATGCTGAGGAAATAGTGGCTCTCGCCATCGCGCACGGGAGGAAAACCGCGTGTCTCATCGCCGATTCCCGGCGGCTCGATCTTGAACACCTCGGCGCCCAGATCAGCCAGCGCGAGGCTCGCGGCAGGCCCGGCCAGCACGCGCGTAAAATCGAGCACGCGGATGCCGGCGAGCGGTCCGGGGTATGAGGAAGAATTGCTCACCGATCGCCTGTAACAGACCTCTCCCCGTCAGGGGAGGGGCTGTGGATGATCAGGCCTTGCTCGGCAGCTGCGCCACCGAAGTGCCGAACGCCGAAAGCTCGCCGCGGTGGGTCGTCGCCTTCTGTTCCACTTCGATGTACTTCTTGCCGTTTTCCTCGAACTTGCGGATCACCGTGCCGTCGATGAACAGCACGTCGCCATCGGGATTGTGGCGGCGGATCTGGCAATTGGTCTTGTGCAGGAAGCCATCATCGCCGATCCAGTTGGTCATGTGATGCGTCAGCCAGCTGTTGCGCTCTGGGCCGTAATCGTAGGCGCCTGGCGCGCCGACTTCGAGCGCGAATGCTTCGTCCCAGTGAACCCGCTCGGGGCAATCGGGCACATTGAAGCGGTTCTTGATGGCGAGGCCCGGGTGGGCCTGCTGCATTTTCCAGGCGAGCTTGTTGGCGCGGATGTAGAGCCCGCCCCAGCCTTGCGCATAGCAAATGAAGCCGGTGACCGTCATCGGGCCCTTGACCATGCGCGGCAGGGTGTCGCCGACATTCACATCTTCCCAGTAGCGTGTCGTTGCGCCGCGGACTTCTTCGCCCGCATAGAGGTCGGAATATTCCTGAAGCTGCTCTTCGGTGAAAGGCTCAACGCGGCCCCGCGCTTCGGTGTACTTGGTGCCGCGCTCGCGGGCTTCATCGCGGTCGGTGCGGAACACCCAGCTGTCAGCCTCGGCGACCATGTCGCCATGCTGGTTGTAGAAATTGACGTGGTAGATCTGCTGGAAAGAACGCCCGGCGAACTTGGTCTGATGCTCGACCAGATCCTTGAGATGCGCCTCGGTGGTAATGACGTCGTTGCGCAGGACCGGCTTGTGCCAGGTCCAGTCGGCCCCCGCCCACATGGCGTGAACGCCCGAGAGGCCGCCGCAATAGCCTGAGATCAGGCGGCTGGTGGTGAACAGGAAGCTGGGCAGCGCGACCAGCGAGCCATACTTGGTCTTCGCCGCATATTCGGGATCGCACCACAGGCGGTTATCGTCGCCGATGCCGTGGGCATAGTGACGGATCGCATCGCGCGTCGCTTCATAGTTCCACGGCTCGACCGTGTTCTCGATCTTGACGCCGATGCGCTTGCGCAGATCGTCGAGGCCAGCCTCGGTGATCTTGGGGAATTTGTTGGTTGTGGCCATTTTCTCGTCTCCTGAAATTAGGTGGCTGCCGCCGCTTTCGCGGCTTCACGGTCGCGAAGCACCTTGCGATGCACTTTGCCCGCAGGGGTCTTGGGAAGTTCTTCGGTAAATTCGACGATGCGCGGGAATTCATGCTGGGCCAAGCGTTCCCGCGTGAAGTCCTGCAATTCCTTGATATAGGCATCGCTGGGCTCGCGATCGGTGACGACGAACGCCTTGACCACCAGTCCACGCGTGGCGTCCGGTGCGCCGATGACCGCACATTCCTTGACGTCGGGGTGCTTGAGCATGGTGTTTTCAATTTCGACCGCGCTCATCGTCCAGCCGGCGGAAATGATCACGTCGTCGGCGCGACCGCAATGGTAGAAATAGCCGTCCTCGTCGATCTTGGCCAAGTCCTTGGTGGTTTCCCAGCGGTCACGCCGCCACAGCATCAACTCGCCGATTTCGCCCACGGGTGACGGCTTGCCTTCAGGGGTCTGCACTTCGAGGCGCTGGCCCGGAACCGCCTTGCCGAGCGAGCCGGGCTTGACCTTGAAATCGGGCGCGCCGGGGAAGTTGACCAGCACCACGCCAATCTCGGTCGTGCCATACATCGAGCAGGCGGGGACCTTGAAGTATTCTTCGATCCAATCGAGCGTCGCCGGATCGCTCGGCTCGCCGGTGTAGGACAGCTTCTTGAAATGGAACGCGAAATCGGCGCCTTTTCCGCTGTTCTTCATCATGCGGTAGTGTGTGGCAGCAGCCGACATGTTGGTGATCTTGTAGTCCGAAAGCGCCTTCATCAGCCGCACCGCGTCGAAGCGCCCGGCGAATGTGCCGGTGGTCACGCCCATTGCCAGCGGCGCCAGCGTGCCGTGCCACAGGCCGTGGCCCCAGGCGGGGCTGGAAGGGCAGAAGAATTCGTCGCCCGGGCGGATGCCTGTGCCATAGAGCGCGGCGAACATCAGCGTCACCAGCGTGCGGTGCGAATGTTTGACCGCCTCGGGCAGTTCGCGCGTCGTACCGGAAGTGTACTGGAACACGGCCATGTCATTGGCCTTGGTCTTCGGGGTGTAAGTGGCCGGATACTGTTTGATCTCATCAAGCAGGCCGTCGTCTGCAACGACCACACGCGGCGTGCCATCTGTACCCACCGATCCACGCGCCAGCTCGGCTTTTTCGGTATTGGTGATCAGGATCACCGGATTGCAGTCGCCAACGCGCAGCTTCAACGCGTCCGGCCCGAACAGGGTAAACATTGGCACCGATATCGCGCCAGTCTGCATTGCGCCGAACAGGCAGACATAGAATGGCAGAGAGGGCTCGAGCATGAAGGCGATGCGTTCGCCCTGCTGGATGCCCTGAGCATCAAGCCAGTGTGCGAATTGCGCGGCCCCTGCCGAAATCGTATCGAAGCTCAGAAATTCATCTGTGCCATCAGCATGGGCAATGCGCACCGCCGCGCGGCCTGATCCGTCAGCGTGCCGGGTGATGCATTCATGCGCGATATTGAGGTGTTCACGGTCGCCATCGAACAGCTCCCAAGGCGCAGCCGAATTGGCATGGGCCTGGGCATCGGCATAGCTTGTGTAGTCGGTCAGCCTTGGCATCATCTCACCGAAAATTTGTTGCAGATCCGCCACCGAATCGCCGGCAAGCCACTGTGTGAGAGGCGTATCGCAGATTGCACTTGCTATTGCAAATATAGAATAGTAATCAATATAGAGAATGACAAACGACACTTCCCCCGCGTCAATCAAGGCGCCAGCGATTGCCCGCGCGGCTGCCATCCTGCGGCTGCTGGGCCGCAGCGAGGCGCCGCTCGGGGTCAACGCGATTGCGCGCGAGCTCGGATTGGTACCGTCCACTTGCCTCTATGTGCTTCGCGCGCTGGCCGAAGAGGAACTGGTTGCCTTTGATGCCGATACCAAGCGCTACAGCCTCGATGCCGGGGTGCTGACCCTGGCGCGCGGCTGGCTGCGGCGTGACCAGTTCAGCGATCTTGTCCAGCCCGGGCTAGACCGAATGGCGCGTGAGCACGGCGTCACTGCGCTGGGAGTGCAGATCGCCGGCCTTGAGCACATCGTCGTCATAGCCGCAGCGCAAGGGGGGCTGGCGGTGCAGCTTGCCGCCCATGTCGGCAGCCGCTTTCCCGCGCTGCTCAGCGCCACCGGACGCTGCATCGCCGCATTCGGCCAGTATTCCCCGGCCCAGCTTGAGGCGAAGTTCCGCACCCTGCGCTGGGATAATCCGCCCGAATTTGAGGAATGGCAGCGGCAGGTCAATCAAACTCGCGTGCAGGGCTTCGGCGTCGACGAAGGCAACTACATTGCCGGCCTCACCGTGGTCGCCGCGCCGGTCTGGAAAGCGCCGGGCAGGCTGAGCCACGCGCTGGTCGGCATCGGCCTTGCCGTCGCCTTGGGCGGCGAGGCAATCCCGGCGCTGGGCAATGCGCTGGTCAACAGCGCACGCGCGCTGTCAGAGCAGTTGGGTGGGGCCTAACCCGGAATCTGCCGTTCGCGCTTGTTCACCAGCGGGCGGATGTAGGACACATCTTCAGTCCCGCGCGCAGAAATGCCGTTGACCGCAATATCCGGGACATCGCCAAACGGGATCGGCATCGGCGGCGGCAGGCAGGACCATTCAACCGAATTGTGCCGCATCGCGATCCGCCACTCGCCGTCTCGCCGCTCCAGCCGGTCGACGTAGCGCCCCCCTGCTTGCCACAGGCTCTCATCGCGGTTGCGGCCAACGAAGATATAATAGGTTTCGGTATGTGCCTCGTCTCCCTGCACATCAATCGTGCAGTTGAGCAGGCTGTGGTGGGTGAGTATCTGGCCGGCCTCATGCATCGGCACTGCCCAGTCCCAGCATTCCGCCGGCGTGCCGACAAATGGCCCGGCGGCCATGGTAGCGTCGCCCCAGAAGGCCGACATGTAGCAATCGCGGTCGAAGCGGTCCATGCCCCGGCTGAACCGGGTGAGGCATTCGAGGATATCCTGCTTGTCAAGCAGAGCGTCCAGCCGAGCGACTTTTTCAGGAGTGAGGGTCATTATGCGGTTCCTTCCTGCTGCTTCATACCGGCTGCCAGATCGGCCCGCCGCGGCTGTCACGCGCTGAGGGAATGACTCGGCCGTCCACATCGGTGATGCCGTATTCCTGCGCCACTTCGGTGGTGATGAAAGTGCCGCCCGAGCGCTTCATGATGTCAGGATCGGCGGCGAGCGCGGCAATCACCCGGCCGGGATGCTCAACCGAGCTTCCGGTCATGCTGGTGATCGACGAGGTCATCTTCTCTTTCGACTGCGCGAGGTTGTAATGCGCCTTTTCGGTCAGCGTCAGGCCCTGCCACAGCGAGATCGAGGCAACGTTGTGCGGCTTGAGTTCTATCGCCATGTCGCGGGCCATGCGGTCGACCGCGGTCTTGGCCGTGCCGAACACCACGCCGAATGTGTAGGTCACCCCGACAAACCCCGAGATCGCAACGATAAGCCCGCTGTTTTGCGGGATCATCAAAGGGGCGGCATGCCAGGCAGCGATGAAACTGGAGCGCACGCCGACCTGCCACATCTCGAGATTGCTGAGCGGCTTTTCCCAGAACGGCTTCGGCTCGATCAGGTCGTCGGACAGGGTGAAGGCGTTGTTGACGAGAATATCGAGCTTGCCCTGCTCGCGCCGCACCTGATCGAACAATGCTGCGACTTGCTCATCTTTTCCATGATCGCAGGCCACCGCAATGCCGCGTCCCCCGCTCGCATCCCCGCGTTCGGTGCATTGCGCGGCCGTCTCGCCGACCGTGCCAGGGAGGTAATAGCTGCCGGGAGTTACCGTCCGTCCGGTGACATAGACGGTCGCCCCCTGATCGGCGAGCACCAGCGCAATGCCCTTGCCAATGCCGCGGCTTGCGCCGGTGACCACTGCAACCTTGCCACTCAGCGGAGCCATGCCTCTTCCCTCTCGCAATGACGATTCCATTTGGCAAAATGCCTACACCTTGCGAGAGCCTTGGCAAGCCAGCGGAGCGGGCGGAGGAGACGAAGATGTCCGGAAATCTGACTTTTGGCTATCTCTATGACTTTCGCAATCCGCCGCAGTGGCACCGCGAGTGGACGGCGCACTATGCCGAACTGATCGACTTCGCCGTCTGGACCGAGAGCGCCGGTTTCCACGCCGCCTGGTTTCCCGAGCATCATATTGCCAACGACGGCTATCTCCCCTCGCCGCTGATCGCCTGCGCGGCAGTGGCTGCGCGAACCAGCACGATCCGGCTGGGCTCAGCCGTGGCGCTCGCCCCGCTCTACAACCCGGTGCGCTTTGCCAGCGATTGCGCAGTCCTCGACAGCATCGCAGGTGGACGCCTGGAGATGACGCTGGCCATCGGCTATTGCCGCCGCGAAACCCAGGCCTTCGGCGTCGACTTCACCAGACGCGGGGCAATGTTCGGCGAGTTCCTTGAGATCGTAACCCGGCTGTGGGCCGGCGAAACCGTCACCTTCGCGGGCAAGTTCTATGACATCAAGGCAGCCAGCCTGATCCCGCCGCCGCCGCGCGGGCGCATTCCGCTGTATATCGGCGGCTTCGTCCCCAAGGCGATGGAGCGTGTGGCGAAATGGGCGGACGGCTATTTCGGCAACATCGAGGCCGCGCCGCTCTATCTGGAAAAACTGCGCGAGGCGGGAAAAAACCCTGGCACGGCCAATATGCGATTGCCCGAACTGTTCACGGTTGTGGCGACGGACAAGGCGCAAGCATGGGAAGAGCTCGCCCCGCATTTCCACCACGTCAACAACACTTATGGTGGGATGGCGGCGGAAGACAATGCGCTGGGCGTTGACGGGGATCGCGGGCTGGAAGCGATGAGCCTGGAGGCATTCAAGGCATCGGGCATCATGCGCGTGCTCACGCCCGGCGAGGCGATCGACCTGTTCAAGGAGATGCAGGCCAAAGCCCCGGTCGATCACATCATGCTCGGCATTCCGCCCGGCCTGCCGAGCGAGAAGTTCAAGCCCTATGCCGAGCTGTTTGCGAAGGAAGTGATTCCAGCCTTCGCCTGAGACCTCGCGGAAGCTAGGCCTCGATCAGCCGGTTGACCTCGCCGATCTTCTTGCCGTCCTCGAAATAGCCCAGGCCATAATCGCCGCGAATGGTCGAGCGGATGGTGCGGCGCTCATATTTGGCGTCGCAGCCTTCGACCGCGTGGAGCATGCGGCTGTTGTCCCAGATCACCATGTCGGTGGGCTTCCAGTCATGCCAATAGGCGCTGGTGCCCTTGCCCAGCCGGTTGATCGTGTGGCAAATTTCGTCGAACAGCGCGTCGCCCTCGGGGGTCTCGTCGTGTTCGATGCCAACAGCCATCCAGGGAGCGAGGTGCAACACCTTCTCACCAGTCTTGCGGGTCCAAACCGCCGGATGCATCGCGCGCGGGAAGATGGCGACTTCCTTGAGCAATTGCGGCGTCAGGGAGTTTTCGGCAATCGGCTTGAAATTCACCCCAAAACGCATTTTGCCGAGGCGAGTGTCGAGTGTGTAGACGATGTTCCTGCCTTCGATCTGCTCGCGCAATTCCTTGGGGAACTGCCGGTAGGTTTCGATCCCGTCCATAAAACCGGTGCGGCCACCCTCGGGCGCGTTGACCGGGCAGCGGAGAATTCCCGCGTAATTCAACTCATCATTGTAGCAATGGTCGAAATGCCAGGGCGAAAACCGCGCCAGGCGCTGGCCTCCGATCTCGACAATGCCATCCTGCTTTTCAGGATCGTCGCTGGGCACATAATGCATGTCGATTACGCCCTTGGCCTCATCTTCAGCCGTGCGGTTGGTCGTCGTCGTCGGGTGATCCTTCAGCGGGCCGAACACCTTGCTGAGTTCGACGTGCATCTTGTTGGATTGCTCGATATCCTCGAACACGATCATGCCGCGGTCCTCGAACAAAGACCGCAGCTTGGCACGCACGTCTTCTTCGAACACGTTCTCGATCGTAACGCCGCGCACGCGCGCGCCGAAGGAAAGATCGTCCT
>JANLSP010000633.1:0-1572 GCA_031362485.1 Novosphingobium sp. | reverse complement strand
CCATGCCTTGCCGACAGCGGTGTAGGAAAAAATGTCGGTCGTCGGCACCGCGCGATGCGCCATGATCCATTGGCCCGCCGCGATATGCCAGCCGCTGTCGCCGTCCTCCAGACTTTTGAGGCGCATCAGGCAATAGGAATAGATCGCCAGCACCGGGATCAGCACGAGGAAGCAATCGCGCATGAACTGCTGAAGGGACCGCCTGCTGTCAGCCGTGGCCGCATCTGATTGTTCGAGCACCTGGCATCCCCATTGCCGGACAAGGTTCTCCCCTATGCGGGCAGCGCGCAGCTTTGCAAGGCATCGCCGTCGGCCATCCCCGAAGTGCTGCAGGGAAGGCATTATCTACGCTCCGTTAACCATTCCTCGGTAGGTCCACTTAACTTAGTGGAGAAAATTCGGGCATGGCGACAAAACCGGCAAACTTGCGGAAGAATGAATTGCCGTGGCAGTGCTTCTGGGCCGATTTGCGCGATCCATCGCGCTGCATAGCATCGCCCGGAATCGATGCACTGTTGTTCTGGGGCTGCCCGTTGCTGGCTCTGCTGTTCGTCGCCGTCTGGCTGGGGCTCGCCAACCTGCTGCCAGCGGCGCACGAACTTAACCTCACTGGCTATCTCGGCTTCTTCAGTGCCATCCTGACTTATGCCCACCTCGTCGCGGTCGTCCCGCGCGCCTATGGCAACCGCGATGTGTTCGCGGCCCACCGGATCAAGCTGACTGTGGTGCCGGTTCTGCTGCTGGCGGCGCTGCTGCTTTCGCCGGTGTGTTTCGTCATCGGCGCGGTGCTGACGGTGTTCTGGGATGTCCACCACAGCGCGATGCAGAATTTCGGCCTTGCGCGGATCTATGACATGCGCGCGGGCAATCCGGCGACGCAGCTACGCGGCACCGACATGCGGCTCAACTGGATGCTCTATGTCGGCCCGCTGGCGGCGGGCGCGGCGCTGCCGTTTCATCTCAGCGCGCTCGGCCAGTTCGGCGATATCGGCTGGAGCGAGATCGCAGGGCTCCCCGGCATTTTGGAGGGCGATCTGGGCTTGATTGCAGGCTTTGCCATCGTCGGCTGGTTCGGCGCCATTGGCTGGAGCCTGATTGACTATGCACGGGCGATGCGCAGCGGCTACCGCCTGCCCGCGCACAAGCTGGCGATGATCCTGTCCAGCGGGTTGGTCTCGCTGATAGCCTGGGGCTTCTGCTCGCCGGCTTTCGCGCTAGCGGCGATCAACATCTACCACGCGCTGCAATATTTCGCGCTGGTCTGGCTCAAGGAAGGGCGGACGATGCAAGGGCTCACCGGCCTGCCCGCGCGCCGTGCGCTCGATGCGTTCCTGGTGTTCTGTGCGGTTGCCGCGCTGGGCTATCAGGTCGCCACGCAAGCCGGCATCCAGTGGCTGCTCGCGCCATTCATTGCCTGCTCGCTGCTGCACTTCTGGTACGACGGTTTCGTGTGGTCTGTGCGCAAACGCGAGGTCTGAGAACTTTTCCCTTCCGTTCAATCACGATTAACCCGAAGCTGCGCACTATTCTGAGATCAGAGGTGGGAGCGGGGCAAATGCGAGCGATATTTGG
>JANLSP010000626.1:0-5170 GCA_031362485.1 Novosphingobium sp. | reverse complement strand
CGGACGATGCCGGCATAGGTATCGCCAGTGTAACTGGGATGGATGCCGCCCTGCAGGCAGACTTCAGTAGCCCCCTTGGCGACAGCTTCGCGGGCTCGCTGGGCGACTTCCTCAAAGTCCAGGACATAAGGCTTGTCTCGGAAGCCGGCCTTGCTCGACGACTTGGAGAAAGCGCAGAACGAGCAGGCGTAGGTGCAGATGTTGGTGTAATTGATATTGCGGTTGACCACATAGGTCACCGTCTCGCCCTTGACCTCGCGCCGCAATGCGTCCGCCGCTTCAATCACGGCCCCTGCCGCCGCACCGCGTGTGGCAAATAGCGAGACAATCTCGCCTTCCGACAATTCCGCACCATTCGCCGCGCGGTCGAGGATACGGTGGATATGCGCGGCGACCGGGCCGGAATGGATTTGCCCCAGCGGCGCTGCGGGGCTACCCGGCGCTGCCAAAGTGAGGCCGGGACTCCACGAACTGTCCCGCGCCAGACCTTCGGAATCAGCGAGCCTCAGCACATGGGGGCGCAGCTTGGCATCGATCCAGCTGGTGTCATCGGTCGCCATATAGCGCGGGTAAATCGTCAGCCGCTCGGTAAGCGGGCGGCCGGCGCGGGCGCAAACTTCTTCCAGCAGCGAGATCTCCGGCCAGGGCGCTTCCGGGTTCACATGATCGAGCGTCAACGGCGAAATGCCGCCCCAGTCGTCGATGCCTGCCCCGATCAGTTCTTCAAGCCGCTCGCCATTGAGATTGGGCGGCGCCTGGACCGAAACCTCGTCCGGCAGCACGATTCGCGCCGCCGCGATAACGCGCAGGAAGTCGGCCTCGCTCGCCTCGGGCGCGCCGGACATTTTCGTACCTGGCTTGGGGCAGAAGTTCTGCACGATGACTTCCTGCAGATTGCCATGCGCCAGGTGCACATCGCGCAAGGCGATCAGCGCCTCGATGCGCTCTGCCGCCGTCTCGCCAATGCCGATCAGCACACCGCTGGTCACCGGCACGCGCGCCCGGCCCGCCGCTTCAAGGCTCGCGATACGCAGGGCGGGCTCTTTGTCGGGCGAGCCATGATGCGCCCCGCCCTTATCCATCAGACGCTCCGAAGTGCTTTCCAACATCAGCCCGCAGGAGGCTGCGAACGGTCGCAGCATGCGGTAGTCGTCTTCATCCAGCAGCCCGGCGTTGACGTGGGGCAACAGGCCGGTTTCCTTCAGCACGAGTTCCGAGCAGTGGCGGACATAATCGATGGTGCGGGAAAAACCGCGCTCTGCCAGCCATTCTTGCGCGACGGCATAACGCCGTTCGGGCGCGTCGCCGAGAGTGAACAAGGCTTCCTTGCAGCCAGCTGCTGCACCGGCGCGGGCGATCTGGAGCACTTCGTCAGGCGTGAGATAAGGCGCCGGGAGACGCGACGGCGTTGTGGCGAATGTGCAATAGTGGCAAACGTCGGCACACAGCCGGGTAAGCGGAATGAACACCTTGCGCGAATAAGTCATCCGGTCCGGGCCGCACGCATCGCGGCGTCGGGCTGCCTCGGCCAGAAGATCCTCCAGTGGTGTATTCAACATTCGCGCGGCGAGCGCGGAATCGTGCGAAGTCATGCCTCAACCCATTATGTAGCCGGCTGCCGACAGTGCTTCGCGCGCCAGCCTTGCCCGGTCATCGGCTGTGCACATGACTGTTGCCGAAACCGTCACTGCAACGCCGCGGGCCCTGACTTCGTGGGCTTGCGCGCCGTCGGCCTCATCGATCAACCAGTGATCGACCAGACCGGAGTAATGGTCGGCGATAGCGAGATTATTGCAGCCCTGCCCGCGTTCGGCAAGCATCTTGGCGAGCGGGCCCTTGATCGCCTTGCCGCCGACCAGCGGCGAGACGGCAACGAGTGGGACGCGGCGCTTCTCCAGCGCGGCGCGCACGCCTTCCAGCGCGAGGATCGGATCGACACTGACGAATGGGTTGGAAGGGCAGATGATGATGGCGACAAGATCCGGCCTTGCAAGCGCCTCGGCCAGTCCCGGCGACGGCACGGCGGGCAACCCGGCGAAGCGGATGCCGGCGACTTCGGGCCGGCATTGCTCGCGCACGAACCAGTGCTGGAAATCGAGCCACCCGTGCGGCGTCTCCACCTGGGTGCGCACCGGCGCATCGCTCATCGGCACGACGCTGTGGGCAATGCCAAGTGCTCCAGCGAGACGCGAAGTGATCTGCGACAGGCTTTCACCGGCGCGCAACCGCCAGCTGCGGGCGATGTGCGTGGCCATGTCGCGGTCGCCGAGGTTGAACCAGGTCGCTTCGCCGAGCACGCCAAGCCGCTCCATTGCGCGCCAAGTCTCCCCGGTGATGCCCCAGCCCCGCACTTCGTCGTTGAGCCCGGCCAGTGCGTAGACAACCGAATCGATGTCCGGGCAGATAGTCAAACCAAGGTGCTCGAAATCATCGCCAGTGTTGACCGCGATGGTCAGATCTTCGGGCGGGAGCACAGCGGCCAGCCCTGCTGCGAGCTTGGCCCCGCCGACCCCGCCGGATAGCGCCAACACGTGCCCGCTCAACGGAACATATCCTCAGCAATCGGCCGCAGCCCCGCTGCCGCGCCGGGGCCATCCTCGGTGCCGATCCATTGCCCTGCCCCCCGCACCAGCGCCGCCGGCGTTCCTTCGGCTCCCTCGCCGATCGCCAGCACCGCCATTGCGGCGATCGCATCGGCAATCGCAATGACAGTTGCTTGCAAGGTCCGGCCAAACAGGTCCCGCCCGAGCCCACGCCGGTCATCGAGCACTGTCAGCCCGGCGCAGCCGATGGCCGCGCCCACCGTGCCGATCCGCCATGCCCGGCCCATCGAATCGGCGATCACCACGGCGGGGCGCTTGCCGGTCAACCGGGACAGCTCGGCGCGGATTGTCCGCGCGCTGGCATCCGGGTCTTCGGGCCAGAGCAGTACCTGCCCGCCCGAAACGTTCGATGTGTCGATCCCGGCATTGGCGAGCACATGGCCGGTCTTATGGCAGGCGATAATCGCAGCGGCGGTGGCGCGCAGGATGTGGCTGCTCTCATCGAGGATCAGTTGCGCCATGGCAGGCTCACGACCGGTCTTTTCGGCAAGCGCACGTGCTTCATCGCCCGGGGTCACCTCGTCCGGGCTGACCAGTCGATCTTCGGCTTTCGAGACGATCTTCTGCGCAATCACCAACACGTCGCCGTCGTCGAGCCGCTGATCCGCTCGTGCCAGCGCCGCCGCCAATTCCCCGGCGACCGACATGCCAGGCGCGAACAGGGGCATTCCCGCCAGCGGGGTGACTGTCATTCCGGGCATCCGCTCGCTGTGCTCCCTCACCGGCGCGACAAAAGCATTTGCCACGCTGCCGCCTGCCGCTATCGGCAACGGGCAGTTCAAGCAATCTACGTTTGCAAAAGAGGAGCAATCATGGCGTCCATCGCAGTAGTCGGCGGCACCGGCAATCTAGGCAAGGGCATTGCCCGCAGGCTGGCGCAGGCTGGGCACAGCGTCACCATCGGCAGCCGCGGGGCTGAGAAGGCACAGGCCGTCGCCGAAGAGATGAACGCAGAACTGGGCCTGTCGCTCGGCTGCGGGGCGAACACCGATGTGGTGGCCGGCAAGGATGTGGTGATCGTCACCGTGCCCTACGAGAATCAGGAATCGACTCTGAAGATGATCGCACCGCTGGTCGGCTCGGCCATCGTCGTCGACACTACCGTGCCGCTGATGCCGCCCAAGGTGATGCGGGTGCAGCTGCCAGCTGCCGGAAGCGCCGCGCTGGAGGCGCGAGCGCACCTCGGACCTGATGTCCGCTTCGTCACAGCTTTCCACAATGTCGCGGCGCACATTCTCGACAGCGCCCACAATGTCGAATGCGACGTCCTGGTGTTCGGCGACGACATCGAGGCGCGCAGGGAGATCGTCGCGCTGGTCAACTCGATGGGCCTGCGCGGCCTTGCAGGCGGCGCACTGGCCAATTCGGCGGCGGCCGAGGCGCTCACCTCGATCCTCATCTATTTGAACAAGAATTATGCCGCTGATGGTGCCGGCATCCGCTTTACCAACCTGACGAGCGCACCACCCATTCCATGAGTTTTGGCCCGTGAACTGCTGGTTGATCATTCCGGTCAAGCCGCCGCATCTTGCAAAATCGCGCCTGTCCGAAGTGCTCGAAGAGGATCAGCGAGCGGCGCTTGCGGAGGCGATGTTGCGCCATGTGCTGGCTGCGGCCCAAGGCGCTCACGGCGTGGATCAGCTAGCATTGCTTGGCCCTTCCCGGCTCGGCACCCCAGATGATGTGCCGCTGCTCGCCGATCCGGGAGGCGGGCTGAATCCTGCCATCTCCTTTGCCTTCGGTCATGTCGCAGCAAAAGGCGCGCACCGGATGGTCGTGCTGTTTGCCGACTTGCCGTTGCTATGCAGCGAGGATGTCGAGCGCCTCGTGAATGCACCCGCCGGGGCGATGGTTATTGCTCCTGATCGTCATCGCACCGGCACAAATGCGCTTTCACTGCCCATTCCCGCAGCAAGGGGCTTTACCTTCGCCTTCGGGCCTGACAGCTTCGCAGCCCATAGAGCCGAAGCAGGCCGACTGGGATTGAGGATCGAAAACGTGCACAGCCCCGGGCTGGCATGCGATGTCGATATGCCGGAAGACCTTGCCGATGCGAGACACTTGCTTGGCCGTGCAAGCTAGGCGGGCGATCGGGACGAAGGGAGAGAACAATGGACGCAAGCGCAATCGACCTGACGGGGCAAGTCGCCTTTGTGACCGGCGGCGGCGGCGGTATCGGACGGGCCTGCGCGCTCTGCTTTGCCGACATGGGAGCCGACGTCGCGATTGTCGATGTCGTGCCCCAGCGCTGCGAGGAGACCGCGAAACAGATCGAGGCGCGCGGACGCAAGGCGCTGACATTCCCGGTCAACGTGATGGACGTGGACGCATTGCAGGCCGCCGTGGCTGAAGCCGGCGAGAAGTTCGGTCGGCTCGATATCCTGGTCAATAATGCCGGCGGGGTCACCAAGCGGGCCTTCAAGGACTTGCTGGAAAAGAACTGGCGCCGCCACATCGATCTCAATCTGGTCAGCAACCTCGCCGCCACATCGGCGGCTATCCGGATCATGATCGCGGGCGGGCGCGGCGGCTCGATCATCAATGTCTCGAGCATTGAAGGCGCACGC
>JANLSP010000621.1:0-1669 GCA_031362485.1 Novosphingobium sp. | reverse complement strand
ATTTTCGTCATCGTCGATGCGCTTTGGCTCGGGACCATGGCCCCCCGGCTCTACAAGCCGATTCTCGGTGATATCATGCTTGCAAGGTTCAATCTCGCACCGGCCGTCGTGTTCTATCTGCTCTATCCGATCGGGCTGGTGTTTTTCGCAGTCAGTCCGGCGCTGAAAGGCGGGGGCCTGACAACCGCACTGATCTATGGCGGGCTGTTCGGCTTTTTCACTTATGCGACCTATGACTTGACCAATCAGGCAACCTTGCGCAACTGGTCATCCGTGCTGACTCTCGCCGATATTGCCTGGGGTTCGTTTCTCGGCGCTGCTACTGCCGCTGGCGCATGGTGGATTACACAGCGCATCTCCGGGAGCTAACCGCGCGGCGGCAAATGGTAGAAGGCGGAGGTTTTAACCGCATGAACATCCCAGACCTTGCCCGCATCCTGCGCATGTGCGCGTCCAGCGGGAAGGCGCAGCAACTCAGGCCTAGATCGCGATAAAGGGTTGGAACAGGCGCCCGGCAAGTCCGCGCAATTGAAGCTCGCCCGTCAGAGCGACCAGGCAGAGACATTCGCTCTCATCACCGATGGCAATCGCATGATCGCCCTCGCCGTCGCCGCAGTCGAAATCTCCTACCGCATAGAGCTGCCCGTCATGGCTGAAACTGCCTTTCAGCACGCAGGTCAGTTCCACTCCGCTGTGTCCGTGCGGCACCATGCGCATGCCCGCGCGCGCGCGCAGCAAAAACACCCGCGCCGCGCTGGCCGCAGGAGGCATCAGCGACTGAATGTGCAGACCGGGCGCGACCCAGCGCCATTTCTCCGCAGCCAGGCCCCGCACATACCGCGGCAGGCCAGCCACATGGCTGAGAGCATCGGTGGGCGGCGGCGGCCCGGACCGGGCAGGGGCTGGCTCGTCGAGCAAGGCTGCCAGCTTGCCGAATGCGCCGGCATGCATCGCTGCTGTGGGAACGGCATCAAGCAGATCGCCGCCGACATCTTCCATGCGCGCAACAAAATTGCGGCATTCGCGGCACGAGAACAGATGCGTGGCCAGCGCCACATGCGTGCCTGCATCAAGCGTTCCGCCAGCATAGGCCAGCAGCATGGATTCGGCAGGGTGGTGTTTGATTGTCATTGCAGTTCGTCCAGCAGTTGTCGCAGCCGCGCGGCAGCTAGCCGCAAGCGTGACTTGACTGTTCCGAGCGGAATTCCGAGCAATTCCGCAATTCGCCCGTGGGCTTCCTCGTGATAATATGACAGTTCGATCACCCGCTGCTGGTCGACCGGCAGACTTGCCAGTGCCCGGCGCACGCGCTCGCCAGTCTGGCTTTGCGCCACCGTCGCGTCGGGCAAGGGGGTGTCGTCGAGCAGATATTCGTCGTCGATGTCGCTCGCCCCTTCTGTCGCGGCATGGCGCGCCCGGCGCAGGGCATCGATGCGCAGGTTGCGGGCGATGGTAAAGATCCAGGCCGAAGCCCCGCCAGTGCGGGCATCGAAACTCTCCGCCTTGCGCCACACACGCAGCAAGGTCTCCTGAGCGAGTTCCTCAGCCTGCGCGTCATCCATACCCGAGCGGCGCATATAGCCTTTGACCCGCGGGGCGAAATGATCGAACAACCGGGCAAAGGCCGCCTTGTCGCGGTGTCCGGAGATAGCAACGATCTGGGCTGTCC
>JANLSP010000593.1:0-1841 GCA_031362485.1 Novosphingobium sp. | reverse complement strand
CCGCGATGCCGTTGGTGAAGCCGATGACGATGGCGACCGGGATGTAGCGGATCAGCGAGCCGATTCGGGTCAATCCCATCACGAAGAGCAGCACACCGGCCATTGCGGTGGAGACGAGCAGGTTGCCCAGGCCGTACTGCTGGACGATGCCGTAGACGATGACGATGAAGGCGCCCGCCGGTCCGCCGATCTGCACCCGGCTGCCACCCAGCGCGGAGACAAGGAAGCCGGCAATCACCGATGTGATGAGCCCGGCCTCGGGCTTGAGCCCGCTGGCGATGGCGAAGGCCATGGCCAGCGGCAGCGCTACGGCCGCGACCGTCAGGCCGGCGCCAACGTCGCGCGCAAAGCGGGCACGGTTATACCCGGTGGCGACCTCCGCCAGCTTCGGTCGAAATTCAGGTAGTGCCCATGCCATGCATGTCTCCGTAGTGGTTTGAACGCTAAGGGTTCAAACCAGTCGGAGGTCCGCAATGGTGCAGGCGGGTGATGAACAACCGCCGCCGCGACAGGGTCTTCGCGGCAAAGGCTTGGGTGTGCAGGAGCATTCCAGGAGCAGTGTACGCCGGCCCTGTGGATCCCGGCCATCCGATTCATCGCACCCGCATACCCGGCTGCGCGCCAGGCCCGGGTTCCAGCACATAAATGCCGGGCTGCGCCTTTTCATCACCGTGGCTCGCGGCCAGCACCATGCCCTCGCTCACGCCGAACTTCATCTTGCGTGGGGCGAGATTGGCGACCAGCACGGTCAGCTTGCCGGCGAGATCCTCGGGCTTGTAGGCGCTGGCGATACCGCTGAAGACATTGCGGCTCCTGCCTTCTCCCGCGTCCAGCGTGAGGCGCAGCAGCTTGGTTGAGCCTTCGACCGCTTCGCATTTGACGATCCTGGCGATGCGCAGGTCGATCTTCGCGAAGTCGTCAATGGTGATGGCCGGGGCTATCGCCTCGCCGCCGGGCAGCACGGGCGGGGCGGCTTCCGGTTCAGGCGCCTCGAACAACGCTTCGAGTTGCTTGCTATCCACCCGCTGCATCAAATGCTGATAGCCCGCAATCCTTTTCACCGGGCCGGGGCCGTTCCACTCGCGCATGGACACGCCGACAAAGGCTTCAGCCTGCGTTGCGAGTTGCGGCAGGATGGGTGCGAGGTACCGTGTCAGAACGGCAAAGCAGTTGATCAATACCGAACAGGCCTCGTGCAAGGCGGCCTGGTTCTCTGGCTTTTTGGCGAGTTCCCAGGGTTTGGTCGCATCGGCATACGCGTTCACCGCATCGGCCAGCAGCATGATCTCGCGTGTGGCGCGGGCGTAGTCGCGCTGCGCATACCGCTCAGCGATGGTTTCGCGGGCTGCGTTCAGGCGCGCCAGCAGTTCCGCGCCTGTGGTCTCATGCTGCTCCAGCACGACGCCATCAAAGCGCTTGCTCAGGAACCCCGCCGCCCGGCTGGCGATGTTCACGAACTTGCCGATCAAGTCGCTGTTCACCCGCCCCATGAAGTCATCGGCGTTGAAATCGATATCCTCATTGCGCCCGTTGAGCTTGGCCGCCAGGTAATACCGCAGCCATTCGGGGTTCATTCCCAGGCTCAGGTACTTGAGCGGGTCCAGGCCGGTGCCGCGGCTCTTGCTCATCTTTTCGCCGTTGTTCACGGTAAGAAAACCGTGCACGAAGATGTTGTCTGGCGTCTTGCGTCCGCTGAACTTCAGCATGGCCGGCCAGAACAGGGTGTGGAAGGTGACGATGTCCTTGCCGATGAAGTGGTACTGCTCCAGCGCCGGGTCGGCCATGTATTCGGTGTAGGAAAGCCCGTCTTCACCGGCTTCGATGCAGCGCCGGTCGAGCAG
>JANLSP010000588.1:0-4087 GCA_031362485.1 Novosphingobium sp. | reverse complement strand
GGGCTGGAGGGTGAACACCGGGTTCCACAGCGGCGCCCAGTCGGGATGTTCGGCGTCGGCATGGAAATACATGAAGTAGGAGTAGCTGAGACTGGTCATCGTCTGGCGATAGATGTCCGCACGGTAGAGCGGATCATCGGCCCGCCAGGTGTTGGCGAGTTCGGCCACCGCGCCCTCCAGCTCGGCCAGATAGGGTAGCAGTTCCGGTCCGATCCGCGTGGTCATGCAGCATCCTCTCGCGCTGCTGTGTGCAGCTATTGCCGCAGACCCTAGCGCATCGGGGAAATGCCGCATAGCCTGCGCGGATGATGCAGCAACAGACGAAACAGGCGCCCGATCCGGCCATTCTGGAGGCCGCCTGGGGCACTATCAAGCAGCAGCTGGGCAAAGGGCTGACCGTGGCCGGGATCTGCGGATCGCAGGCCTCGGGGAAATCCACGCTCTCGGCGGCGCTGGTGCGCCGGGCAGCGGCCGAGGGCGTGCCTGCGGTGTCGCTCTCGCTCGATGATATCTACCTCACCCGGGCGGAGCGCGAAGAACTCTCCCGCAAGGTCCATCCGCTGCTGCGCACGCGCGGGGTTCCGGGGACGCACGACGTGGCGCTGGGGATGGCGACCATCGCCGCGCTCGAGCGGGGCGAGGCGGCGCTGATGCCGCGCTTCGACAAGGGCACCGACGACCGCGCGCCGCAAGCAGCCTGGGATCGTGCGCCCCCCGGCACGCGGCTGCTGATCTTCGAAGGGTGGTGCACCGGGGCAGTGTCACAGGACGCAGCGGAACTGGCCGAGCCGGTCAATGGGCTGGAGCGCGATGAAGACCCTGACGGCACCTGGCGAACCTCTGCCAATAATGCGCTGGCGGGTGAATACCGGGCGTTGTTCGGCCGGCTCGATCTCCTCATCCTGCTCGCCGCGCCGGGTTTCGAGACGGTCTATGGCTGGCGCTCCCAGCAGGAACAGGCGCTCCACCAGCGCGGCGCGCCGCAGGCGATGAGCGACGCGGCGATTGCCCGCTTCATCGCCCACTATGAGCGGCTGACCCGGCATATTCTGGCTGAAATGCCGGCGCGCGCCGACATGGTCGCGTGGCTCGCCGAAGACCGATCGGCGAGGCGGATCGAACTCAGATAGCTATTCGGCTGCGGCGATCGTCAGTTCGACCGGCGCAAGGCCTTCGATCGTGCCGCGCAGCACATCGCCCGGCGCGATCGGACCGACGCCCGCAGGGGTGCCGGTGTAGAGCAGGTCGCCCGGCTGGAGGTGATAGAAGCGCGACAGGTATGCGATCAGCTCGGCAACCGAAAAGATCATGTCCGATAGCACGGCGTCCTGCTTCACTGCGCCATTCTGATTGAGCTGAATGCGCTGGCCGGCGGGCGGGCCCCAGGCGGCGGCAGGGGTGATCGGCGCGATCACTGCGGCATTTTCGAAATCCTTGCCGAAATCCCACGGCAGGCCTTTGTCGCGCATGGCGAACTGCAAGTCGCGGCGGGTCATGTCGAGTCCGCAGGCATAGCCGTAAACCGCGGACAAGGCTTCGGATTCTGCAATACGGAAGGCCGCCGCGCCAATCGCCACCACCAGCTCCATCTCATAGTGGCAATTCTCGGTGCCCGGCGGATAGGCAATCGTCGCGCCTGAATGGCACATCGCCGAAGGGGTCTTGGTGAAGAAGAACGGCGAACCCTTTTCCGCGGCAAAGCCCATCTCGGCGGCGTGAGCGGCATAGTTGCGCCCGACGCAAAAGATGCGGCCCACCGGAAAGCGCGGCGCGCCACCGGCAACCGGGATCGACGGGCGTTCAGGCAGTTCGAACAGCAGGCTCATGGTTGGTCAGCCGCTGATCTTTTGCGGCGCGCCGCGCCCCACAACGCGCGCGAGGTTATAGTGCAGGCTGGCGACGGTGCGCTCCATGTATGGATTAGGCTGCGCGCCCCTCCAGCCGGCGTTCTTCATGCCTTTCTGCACGGCAGACATGTTGGCGAAATCCTGCTGCAGCACCGGCGGCCAGTCTTGCGGCTCGGTATATTCCCAGTCCGTCTGCGGCGCCTCGCCTTCGGGGTAAAGCTCGTAGACCGCGGCTTCAAATATGCACATGTTCGGATCGTCGCCATAGGGGCGCGCCTGATAGCAGAGCATGTTGTTGACCGCGTGGCCGATCTGCTGGTTGGGAAAGATCTGCCAACTGGTGCCGCTTTGCGCAGTGTGCTGCGGATCGACCGTGGGCCACACGACACCCCGCGCCTCGTCGATCGCGCGTGCAGTAGTCAGCCAGTATTTCGACACTTCGGGCGCCGGAGTGCCCTCGGGCAAATCGTCCTTTAGGCGGTTGGCGACATCGACCAGCGTGCGCGTGGTGTTGGTGTTGGCGTTTTCCCAGGTAAAATTCTGCATTTCGGCAGTTGAAAGCCGCGCGTCGCCGGTGCCCAGGCGTAGCTTGGCGGCGTCTTCTTCCTGCCCCTTGGGCGCGTCATAGCCGATGTTGGAATGGCGGCCCTGATTGCGGCCCCAGCCGCGAAACTGGCCGAACTCCATGAACTCGGGATGCGTGCCGGGCACATGGTATGTCTCGCAAAAGGCCTCCATCGCAACCTTCCAGTTGCATTCGAACACCACCCATTTGCGCCAGCGGGTGCGCATGTTCTCGAGTCTGAAGGGATCGAGCATGGTCGCAGCCGGTTCAAGATAGTCCCGCAAGGGGCCGGCATCAGAGGCCAGGTTGACCCACAGGAACCCGCCCCAGGTATCTACCGCAACCGTGCCGAGGCCGGTGCGCTCCTCGGTGAGCACCCCCTGCCAGTCGTCCTTATGCTCGATGAAGGTGCATTTGCCTTCGCGGTTGAAGGTCCAGCCGTGGAACCCGCAGATGATGTTCTTCCTGGTGCCGCGCGCGTTGCGCTGGCCTTTGGGCGTGTCGATCAACTTGCGGCCGCGGTGCGGGCAGACGTTGTGGAAGGCGCGGATCGTGCCGTCGTCAGCGCGCGTGATGATCACCGAATCGTCGAGCACATCATATGTGATGAAATCGCCGGGATTCGGAATGTCTTCGACCCGGCCCGCCTGCAGCCAGTGGCTGCGCCACAGTTTCGCACGCTCGGCCTCCAGATAGTCACGGCTGGTGTAGGCCTCCGGCCCGATGACCACCGGATCGACCAGATCGTCGGCGCTCTGAACGATTTTTCCCAGGTCTCCCATAGCTTCCTCACGTGCTGAACATGTGTTTCAAACCGGGCATATCGGCCGGCAAAGCGAGTCGCGCAAGGGCGATGCATTTCACGGGTGGACTTGGGGGCAGAAATGCCGAACATGATGGCACAAGCCCCCCGCGCGGTGAGGAGAGAACCATGAGCGATGCAGATTCAGCCGCAATCCGCGAGGTCCGCAAGGACTGGGTATCCGAGCACCGCGAAAAATATCTGCGCTCCGGCGGGGCTGAAGGCCACATCGAGGATATCACGGCGGTTGGCGGCCTTGCCTATGGCGCGCACGCCCTGGTCAAATACACCGGCCGCAAGAGTGGCAAGGTTTTCATCACCCCGCTGTGCTATTCGGTCGTCGCCGGCGAAGTTGTAATCTGTGCCTCCAAGGGCGGGGCGGACCATCACCCGGAATGGTATCTCAACCTTGTTGCCAGTCCCAAGGTCGAATTCCAGGTCGCGACACAAGCCTGGCGCGGCACCTGGCGCGAGCCGGCGGGAGCCGAGCGCGAGAAAGTCTGGGCAGTGATGGTCGACAACTTCCCGTTCTATGCCACTTACCAGAAGTCAACTTCGCGGGTCCTGCCGCTGGTGATGATGACGGGGAGGGAAGCGATCCCTGTGTTCGCCGAGGGCGATGCGACGGGGCTCCGGCAGTTTTAGCCTGAATGCCGCAAACCTACTTCATCAGCCCCCGGACGAACCCGACCAGCCCGGTCTGCCTTGCCCGGCGCAGTCTCTCAGCCGCCAGGATCTGCACGACTTTGCCAAAACACTCGTCGATATCGTCGTTGACCACGACATAGTCATAGCCGTCCCAGTGGCTGATTTCGGCCTGCGCCCGTTCCATGCGCGCGGCAATCACGTCGGCGCTATCAGTCGCGCGCGATG
>JANLSP010000577.1:0-2003 GCA_031362485.1 Novosphingobium sp. | reverse complement strand
GTCGCGCTCCGCGAGAACACTGAGCGGCTGGCCGATGTGCGACGCCAGCCATGCCTGCCGCTGCTCGGCTACGGCGCTGCGCAGCTCGGCGGCGCGGCGCTTGATTGTCGGCGCATTGACCTGCGGCATGCGCGCAGCGGGCGTGTTGGCGCGCGGCGAATAGGGAAAGATGTGGCCGTGAACCACATTCAGCGCGCGCACGATGGCAAGGTTCTGCGCATGCGCGGCTTCGTCCTCGGTCGGGAAACCGGCGATCAGGTCGGCACCGATGGCGATGTCCGGCCGGCGCGACCGCAGCGCGGCGACCAGATCGAGCGCATCGCGGGGGGTGTGGCGTCGTTTCATGCGCTTGAGAATGATCGCATCGCCCGATTGCAGCGAAAGGTGGACATGCGGCATGACGCGCGGCTCGCTGGCCAGCAATGCGAACAATTGCGCATCGATCTCGATCCCGTCGAGCGAGGACAGGCGCAGCCGGGGCAGGGCGGGCACTTTATCCAGAATTGCCTCGACCAGCGCCCCGAGGCGAGGCGCGCCGGGCAGGTCGCTGCCCCACGAAGTCAGGTCAACCCCGGTGAGTACCACTTCCTTCACCTCGGCTGCGCAGTGCCGGGCAACTTCCGCAACGACTGGCGCAACGCCAAGCGAGCGGCTGGCTCCGCGTCCTTGCGGGATGACGCAGAAAGTGCAGGCATGATCGCAGCCGTTCTGCACCGCAACGAAAGCGCGGGTGCGCGCCATCATTGGGGCCTCGGGGCGGATCGGCACATTCCATGCGCGCGGATCGAGCTTGGCCGCATTGGCGATCAATCCATCGACTTCGGGCATGGCTGCGAGCATGGCGCGTTCGACTTCGGCGGCGCAGCCGGTGACCATCAGGCGCGCCGAGGGCCGCTCGCGGCGCGCGCGGCGGATCGCCTGGCGGGTCTGGCGCACAGCCTCGGCGGTCACCGCGCAGCTGTTGATGACGACAAGGTCATCGCCAGGCGGCAGCATGGCACGCAGGCTTTCACCCTCGGAGAGGTTCAACCGGCAGCCCAGCGACACGATCTGCAGGCTCACGCGGGTACTCCGAAATCGGCGGGATCGAATGAGCCGCAAAAGCTTGTCGCGGCCGCGCCGGTCATGGTGATGCGGCCATCTTCGCCCCACTCGATCAGCAAAGGCCCGCCGGTCAATGTGACGGTGACCTTGCGATCGCACTGCCCGCGCCGCATCGCGGCAATCGCCGTGGCGCAGGCGCCGGTGCCGCAGGCGCGGGTTTCGCCGACGCCGCGCTCCCAGACGCGCAAGGTGATGGCATCGCGCGCAGTGATTTTCGCGACATTGACGTTGACGCGGCTGGGAAACAGCGGATCGTGCTCGATAAGGGGGCCCAGTCGTTCAAGGTCAATGCCCGCGGGGTGCTCGACAAAGAACACCGCGTGCGGGTTACCGACATTTACCGCCGCCGGGCCTTCAAGCTCGTCCCAGCCCACCGGCATGGTCAGCGTGTCCATGGCATAGGCCAGCGGGATTTGGTCCCAGCCGAAGCGTGGCTCGCCCATGTCGACCGCAATGCCGCCATCGACCGGGCTGGTTGCGATCAGGCCGCCCGCAGTTTCAATCGTTGCGGCCGTGCCCTGCAACAGGCCCACTGCCCTTGAGGCATTGCCGCAGGCCTCGACTTCGCCGCCATCGGCGTTGAAAATCCGCATGCGCATGTCGGCCAATTCAGAAGCCTCGAGCACAATCAGTTGGTCGCAGCCGATCCCGGTCTTGCGATCCGCCAGCGCGGTGGCGAGGCGGGCGTCCATTGCCGGCACCGCGTCCACACGCGCGTCAAGCACGACGAAGTCGTTGCCCAGGCCGTGCATCTTGATGAAAGGGACGCGCATAGTGCCGGGCACTTATGCTCTGGCCGCCATTTCGTCCAGTGGAACGACTGTGTCAGCCGGCTGCAACGCGCTGTTTGCGGGCCCGAGCGGGGCGCGCATTCCGCAGGGGGGTGGATTTGGCAGTCT
>JANLSP010000543.1:0-2183 GCA_031362485.1 Novosphingobium sp. | reverse complement strand
CTGGCCGGTAGGCGGCGGGTTCATTTTCTCGCTTTCGGGCGAAGGCGGGTTGATCAAGTCGTTCGACAACAGCGGCAACGAGGCCGAAGGCGTTGACGATGTTCGCCTCACGGATCGCTTCTATCTCGGCGAACCGCAGATGCGCGGCTTCGACATTCGCGGCATCGGCCCTCGCGTGCTGCGCAAGCCGCTGGTTGATCACGATGGACTGCCCGGAACGCCGCTACAGGTGATCGGCAACCGCGACAACTGGACCGATGATGCCATCGGCGGCAAGTATTACTACCTGGCGAAGGCCGAGCTGGAGATTCCTTTGGGGTCGGGCGCACGCGAGCTGGGCATCCGTCCGTCAATCTTCATGGACGTTGGCGCGGTCTGGGGCGTGCGTACGCCCAAAACGCAAGATGTGCCTGAGCCGTTCCTGATTCAGAGCCGCAATTCGTCCGGTGCCTTGCAATATTCCCAGATCGATGCAGTTGATAACAGTGGCGGCCTGTGCACGCCGACAGCATCGTCAATCGTCACGACGCCGAACAACCCCACTCCGCCCGATCCTTGCGTCACTGGCGTCAATCAGGCCTTTGGCACGACCATCCCGCCGTTTACTGAAGAATTTCTCGGCAACACCTGGAAGCCGCGCCTCGCGGTGGGCATCGGGTTCAACTGGAATTCACCGTTCGGTCCTTTCCGGATTGATTTCGCCAAGGTGCTGCTCAAGCGCGATGGCGACGATACGAAATCGTTCACATTCAACGTAGGAACCCAATTCTGATGAGAACTTTCCCCAAGTCTGCCCTCAAGTCGGCAGTGGTCCTCTCGCTGCTCGCTGGTGTCGCGCCGATGGCTGTTGCACAGAACCGCAGCGCTCCGGTGACTGCAACTGCGCCGGCGGTGCCCGGTCTGGCCGTTGCCAACCTCGATGCCGTGATTGGCAACAGTGCGGCTTTCAAGGTTGCCCAGGTGCAGCGTCCGACGACCTACAAGGCGCAGTTTGACGCCGCCGAAGCTCGCCGCGCGCAAATCTCCGCGCAGTTGCAGCCTATGGTCGAGAAGTTCAATCGCGATCGCCAGGCCCCCAATTCCAGCACTCCAGCCGTCCAGGCATCGCTGCAGCAGCAGGCGCAGACCATTCAGCGCATTCAGGAAGCCGGTCAGGCCGAACTGCAGAAGATGCTTGAGCCAGTGGCCCTGTCCGAGGCCTATGTGCAGGAGCAGATCACTGACAAGCTTAACGCCGCCGTGCAGGGGGCAATGGTCAAGAAAAACATCAGCATGGTGCTCTCGCCGCAGAGCGTGGTCGCTGCGACCAATGCCTACAATATCAACCAGGCGATCCTCGACGAGCTCAACGTCGCGATTCCTTCGGCGCAGCTGGTCCCGCCCGCTGGCTGGGAACCGCGTGAACTGCGCGAACAGCGCGCTGCCCAGGCCGCCCAGCGGTCGGGCACCCCCGCAACGCCTGCCGCTCCCGCCCGCCCGTCGACCGACGGCCGCTGATTCCAATGCCGCAGCTATGAGCGAGAAGAGCGCGCCGGCTTACGACACGGCGAAGATTCTTGCGGCGCTGCCGCATCGTTATCCGCTGCTGCTGGTTGACCGCGTTGCGTCGCTGACCATCGGCGAGGAAATTCACGCGATCAAAGCGGTCAGCTTCAACGAACAGTTCTTCCAGGGCCATTTCCCCGGAAGGCCGATCATGCCCGGCGTCCTCCAGATCGAGGCGCTGGCGCAGGCGGCGGCGATCCTGGCAATCGAGACACTGGAAATCGCCGGCTCGGGCAAGCTGGTCTATTTCATGGCGATCGAGGAAGCCAAATTCCGCAGCCCGGTGGAACCGGGCGTGCTGCTCGATCTCCATGTCGGCTTCATCCAGAAGCGCGCGCGGGTTTGCAAGTTCTGGGGCAAGGCCTCGATCGAGGGCAAAGTGACCTGTGAAGTGAACTTTACCGCGATGATCGCCGATCCGCCTGAGTCTTGATGCGCTGTCCGGCCTCAGCAAGCTGAGGCCTCGACGGCACCGGCCCACTCCCCCACCCGACCACCCATAGGGTACTATCGTCGGGTGGTCGGGTGGGGGAGTGGGCCGGTGCCGTCCCCGCCGTGAGGCGGGACTAAAGACTCCCGCGCAAGGCGCCTTGCCTTCCGCTCAAACTGCCGCTATGCGCCCCGCTTCCCATTCAGGC
>JANLSP010000473.1:0-11751 GCA_031362485.1 Novosphingobium sp. | reverse complement strand
ACCAGGGTCCTCTCTGGCAGGCTCAGGGCGAGTGTCGATTTCGCGGCAAACTGGGTGGGTGCCCGCCCCGCGCCGCGTCCCTATGTGCCGCGCCTGCACACTGCGCTAAACAGCGCGAAGCTGGTGTGGCGGAGTAGCTCAGCTGGTTAGAGCAGCGGAATCATAATCCGCGTGTCGGGGGTTCGAGTCCCTCCTCCGCTACCATTCTTTTCAAACGAAAATATTGGATTTTCCGCCTTCCAACTTGGACGCGGTATGCCAGGGGGCAAGGTCAGCCGACTTCACGTCTGCCTCAGCTTCCCGCAGCACCGCGAATATCGGCCCTTCTGTAAATTGTGATTGATTCATCGTGCGGTCTTCTCGCAAGGCCGGACTCTAACCATTCCTGGATGGAAATCAGCGGGTCACGCCACGGCGTATCAACCGTCCAACTCGCGCAGCAGCGCCGCGCTCACCGGCACCGGATAGTCCAGCAGCATTTGTGCCCGGCCCTTGGCAACGGCATCGATCGATGTCGAGGCAAGGAGGCCGCCATCCATCGAATCCCTGACCACGAAATTGAGCGCTGAAAAGCCCGGAACACTGAACCGGTCGACTTTGAACGCTGCACCATGGCCGAGCACTTTGCCATAATGGGTGCCCACGGCTTCAGGGGTCAGGGCGGCGGCAATGTAGGGCAGGTATGCGGGATCGCGGGCGATGACGGCGACGTTGAACAGATTGCCCTTGTCGCCGCTTCTCGCCCACGCGAGGCGGATCAGGGGCAGCGTCTGCAGCGGATCGGCATCGCCGGGTGGCGCTGGCAAGGCCGGAGCAGGGGCATCGGCTTCATGTCCTCTTGCATCCGTCGCCACAGCAAGGTGCAATGGCTCACCATCAAGCGAGGCTTGCTGCACAACGATCGACTTGGGCACCAGAAAACCGGCAATGTGCTGAAGCGGGCGCACCGAGGCGGCGAGGGTCAGGCTGATGCCAACTGACATGTGGCTGATCGCCGAACTCTGTTCGCGCACCAGCACGGAGGCACCCTCCTCATCCGGATGATCCGCGACCAGCCGGCACAGCGCCGTGGTCGGCCCGGAGCCCTCGCCACCGATAATCTCGCAGCGGGTCCTGGTCAAAGGCGGAAGCTGGCTTTGCCGCAGTATCGCGTTGGTGCGGGCAAACAGTTCATGCCCCAACCGCTCTGCCTTGGCGGCGGCTTCGAGGCCGATGACCGGGATAAGCGCCGAAGCTCGCCAGCCCTTCTCGTAGGTAAGGCTGGCCTTGTGGGTAGCCGTCCGTCCCAGTCCGCGTGCGCCGGCGACCGCCACCCGGTCTGGTCCGATTTGCTTGAGACGCACATCAGTGAAGTCGCAGACCACATCCGCGACGTAATAGCGCTGCGGATCGCTCACTTCGTAGAGCAATTGCTCGGCGACCGTGCCGATGGATACCAGGCCGCCAGTGCCTTCCGGCTTGGTGATCACGAGCGAGCCATCCGCGCTGCATTCGCCGACTGGCATGCCGATGCCGGCCCAATCGGGCACATCGCGCCAGTCGGTAAACGTGCCGCCGGTGATTTGAGCCGAGCATTCGAGCAAATGGCCGGCCAGCGTTCCGGCGGCGAGAAGATCGAAGTCATCCGGCCCCCAGCCGAATTCGTGGATCAACGGGCCCAGCGCCATGGCGCTGTCAACCGCGCGGCCGGTGATTACGATGTCCGCCCCGGCAGCCAGTGCCGCTGCAATCGGGAATGCCCCGGTATAGGCGACCAGGCTGTTGACCCGGTCGGCGCCTGCGACTTTCTCCAGGACGAGCGAGCCATCGAACATGTCGCGTGTGTCCGGGCCGACGATATCGTTGCAGCGCGCGGTGAGATTGTCGCCTTCGACAACGCCAATGCGGACCTTGATCCCCAAATCCTGCGCCTTGCGCTGCAAGTCCTCGGCGCAGGCTGCCGGATTGAGCCCGCCCGCATTGGCGACGACGCGGATGCGCCGGTCAAGCAAGGTCTGGAGGTGTGGCAGGATGTAACCCGGCGCGAAATCTGTGGCGAAGCCCTGGCCGGTCCCCGCCGCCATGCCCCGACCCAGCCCGCCCATGACGCTCTCGGCGAGGAAATCGAAGATGATGTAGTCAAGCGCGCCGGCCTTCTCCAGCAACTGGGAAATCCCCATCCTGCTGTCGTTGAAAAAGGCTGTCGCCGCGCCAATTCGGATTGTCTTGCTCACTGGCTATCACTCCCTTTGACTACGATAGGTGCGCAACCTGATTGCGCAATGCATTTCACCCGATGCATTATTTCGCGACACGTGGCATGGCACCGAACAATGAAACGATTCCATATTCCTTCCAATCGATCCATGAGAAACCGCCATGCAGGACTCAAAACACCCCCAGCAGGCAAAGCACCTGCGCTTTATCATCATTGGTGCCGGCATGGCCGGGATGCTGGCTGGCATCCGCCTGACGGAGCGCGGCGACACCGATTTCACCATCTATGAGAAGGGCGACAGCGTTGGCGGAACCTGGCGCGAAAACCAATATCCAGGGCTTGCCTGCGACACCCCCGCGCACAGCTACACCTACAGTTTCGCGACCAATCCGGAATGGAGTGCTTTCTACGCGCCCGGCCCGGAAATTCGCCAGTACTTCGAGAGCGTCGCAAATCGCTATGACCTAAGAAAGCAGATTGTCTTCAACGCAGAGATTGCCTCCTGCCGCTTTGTCGATGGGCGCTGGCGGGTTGTTACAAGAGACGGACGCGAAGACGTGGCTGACGTTGTCGTCGCAGCCACCGGCGTGCTGCACCATCCCAACCTGCCCGAAATTCCCGGCCTTGCCGACTTCGCCGGGCCGTGCTTCCATTCTGCCCGCTGGGACCATTCGGTGCCACTCAAAGGCAAGCGCATCGGCGTGATCGGCAATGGCTCGACCGGCGTGCAGATCGTCAGCGCGCTTTCGAAAGTGGCGGACAAGCTGGTCCATTTCCAGCGTTCGCCGCAATGGATCATGCCATGCCCGGACACGCAATACAGTGAGGAAGACAAGCAGGCCTTTCGCGAGGATCCTGCGAATATCGAAGCAGTGCGCAATAACCCCGACTCAGCCGCCCGCCGCAACCAGTTTACCACCGCGATCCTCGACATGGATTCGCCCGAACTCGCCGAAATTCAGGACATCGTCGAGCGCAACCTGCAAGAGAGTGTCACTGATCCGGTGCTGCGCGAAAAGCTGCGCCCTGACTACCGTGCGGCCTGCAAGCGGATGATCTTCTCGGCGCACTACTATGACGCCGTGCAGCGGCCAGGTGTCGAAGTCGAGGTCGGCGCGATAGACCGCATAGCGGCAAATGGGGTGCGGATGAAGGACGGCACTTTCCACGAGCTTGACGTGCTCGCGCTCGCGACCGGCTTCAAGGCCGACCGGTTCGTCCGGCCGATGGTGGTCGAAGGCACCGGCGGGCAGAAGCTCGACGATCTGTGGGTCGAGCGCCCGCGCGCCTACTATGCCGTCACTGTGCCGGGCTTTCCCAATTTCTACCTGCTCAATGGGCCCACCGGACCGGTCGGAAATTTCACCCTGATCGATATCGCCGAAGCGCAGTGGGACTATGTCGACCAGCTCACCGACTTGCTGCGCGCGGGCAAGTGCGACGCGGTGGCGCCCAGCATGGCAGCGCTCGAAGACTATGAAACGCGCCGCAACGCCGCAGCCATGCGCACCGTCTTTGCCTCGGGTTGCCGCAGCTGGTATCTCGACAGCGCCGGCGTGCCGCAAGTCTGGCCGTGGAGCTGGGATCATTTCCAGCAAGTGATGGCCAGGCCAAAACTGGAAGACTATGAACTCTTGAGGGGGCATTAGGCATGGCCGGAAAACTGGACGGGCGGCGGATCGTGGTGACGGGCGCGGCGAGCGGGATGGGGCTGGCGATTGCGCAATTGTTTGCGGCGGAAGGCGCTGCAATGGCGCTGCTCGATTTGAATGAGGCGGGCGTTGGGGCAATAGCTCATGAACTCGGGGCCACCAGCTTTGCCTGCGACGTATCGGACCGGGCGACTGTCAATGCGGTGGTGGCCAAGGCCGCCGAGGTGCTGGCTGGAATTGACGGCATCATCAACGCCGCAGGGATTCTCGACATCAAGCCGTTTGGCGAGCTCACACCGGAAAGCTGGGACCGGATGCTTGGCGTCAACCTCACCGGGCCGTTCAACGTGGTCCATGCCGCGCTGCCGCACCTCCGCACCGCTCCGCGCGTGACTATCGTCAACATCGCCTCAACCAGCGCTGTCATGCCAATGGCAGGGACAACCGGCTATTCGGCAAGCAAGGCGGGCCTTGCCATGTTCACAAAGTGCCTTGCCTTCGATCTCGGACCCAACATTCGCGCCAACACCATCTGCCCCGGTTTCATCAAAACAGAAATGACGCGTCACCTGTGGGAGAATCCCGAACACAGCGCCCGCGCAAAGGACCGCGTCGCGCTCAAGCGGCTTGGCCTTGCCGAAGATGTGGCGCGGGCAGCCTTGTTCTTTTCAACCGAAGACTCAGGCTTCACCACCGGCACCGAATTCCCGGTCGATGGCGGATTCTCCTGGCGCTGAGCCGCCCCTTAAGGCTCGAGGCGGACCACAGTCACTGAATGCGGCGGCAGGCATCGCGGCAAGCAGGCAGAGCGTGGCGACGGCTTGAACGAAATTGCGAAGCAACATCGGCGATCGCCTCAAAAAGATGCGGACGATAGACAGAAAAATGCCGCCGACAAGGATGGGGCCTCGCCGGCGGCACTAGGATGTTTCAACGCCAGAGGTATGGCACAAACCAAGTGCGCAGCACTTGGTGCGTCAGCCTCCTCTTGCCATTCAGAACTGGACGGTCAGATCCGCGCCGATTGAGCGGGCAGGCACATAGTTGGCCGCGCCAAACAGCCCCAGCGTCTGCAGAGCAAAGGTCGCTTCGCGGTTCTGGGTCAGGTTTCTCACCCAACCAGCAAGTTCGACCTTGGCGCCACCGAGATTGATGTTGCGCAATGCGACTCGGGCATTGACATTCCAGCTCGCGCCAACGGTGCGGATGCCGGCGAAGGCGGGGATGACCTCGACCCGGTTCTGCGACAGCCAGAACTTCGAATGCCATTGCCCATCCATCCGCATCATCAGCGTGGCGTCGCCGAACAGCGGCTGGGTTTCGTACTGGCCCCAAAGCCCGCCGGTCCAGGGCGAACGCAGCGAGGGCTGATAATCGCCGCGCGAGTTGGCGACTAGCACGGGATTGACTGCCTCGAACTTGGTGTCGGTGTAGGACAGGCTGCCGCCGATGGTCAGTCCGCGCGCCGGCGCGGCAGTTGCCTCGAACTCGAAACCACTCGCCTTCACCGGACCGCCCTGCGGCACGACAATGGTGCCGACGATGTTGCAGAAGCCTGCCGGGAACGGCGGGGCCGGGAAGAGGCCGCAGAACTGGTTGCCGCTCTGCGCGGTCTGGAAGTTCTTATACGTGACGTGGAACACCGACAGGTTGGTGCGCAGCCTGCGGTCAAGCAGATCGGCCTTGATGCCTCCTTCCCAAGAGGTTGCGGTTTCGGGCAGGAATTCGAGGCCCGATACCGATCCGCCAGACACGAACGCGGTCGAGAACTTGCCATAGACCAGCACGTCGTCGCTGGGCTTCCAGTTCAGTCCGATCAGGAAGTTGGGCTTGGTCTTTTCGTAGGTGAAGGCGCCGATGGTTTGCAGTGCATTGCCAGGCCCGGTTTCCACGCGCCCGCGCTTCTTGTCCTGCGTGATCCGCGCACCGCCAACAATATCGAGCTGCGGAGTCACGTGCAGTTCAAGCTGCGCATAGGCGGCGAGCGATGTCGCCTTGTTGTAGTTGGCGGCCTGGTTGCCAGTCACAATGCCGTTGGGCACTACCGAGAAGGACTTGGTGCCGGGATTGTTTAGAATACCGTTGCGCTCGTCGGAATGGAACCAGATCGCGCCCGCAGTGGCGGTCAGGAAATCCGAATCGTAGTTGATCTGGAGTTCGTCGCTGTATTGCTTGGTATAGGATTCGGCCTGAACGCCGAGCCCGACAAATGGCTGCCCGACCAGCGGCGTCAGCCCGGCTGCGATAGTGG
Organism: Novosphingobium sp.; assembly: GCA_031362485.1. GTDB lineage: Bacteria > Pseudomonadota > Alphaproteobacteria > Sphingomonadales > Sphingomonadaceae > Novosphingobium. The sequence goes on along the minus strand of JANLSP010000473.1, from coordinate 5,651 downwards.
GGATGAACGAGGTCGGCAGTCCGCCGGCGATTGCCTGGAAGGTGGCCAGCGGCACCACGGTCTGCGCGGTGAAAGGCAGGCCGCTGAAGCCGTCGATTGGCGACGGCGCAAAAATGTGACCCCAGCGGTACGCGAAGATGTTCTTGATCGAGACACTGTCCGACAGGCGCAGGTTGCTGGTTACGCTGAAGCCATAGGTCTTCTGGTCTGTAGGGATCACCCAGCTGTTGTTGACCACATTGGGCCGCTTGCCATCGGGCGCGGTGTTCACTGGCGTGGCCTGGGTAGCGATCAGGGTGTTGACCACCGGCCCGAGCAGCGCACCGATACCAGGAGCGGCTCCGTTGATGCCGACCAGACCGGTACCCTCGGGAGTGCCGGTCTCGCGGTTGTAGTCGAACTTGACTGTCGTAACGAAGTCGCCGGATTCGAACTTGAGCGCGGCAAAAAACGAGTCGGACTTGCGGGTGCCCAGCCATTCAGGCGACGTTCCCTTGCCGAGCCCGGCAGCAGTGCGATCCCACACCGCGCCTGCGCCGGCATTGCGGATATCGCCGCGCTTGTAGTTGTGGACATAGGTCGCATAGGCGCTGAACGGCCCCATCTTGGGCAAATCAACGCTGATCCGGCCGCGGACCTGGCCATAGTTGCCGCCAGTGATGCTGGCCTTGACGCCGAATTCGCCGGTCGGCCCGCGGGTCGAGATGCTGACCGCGCCTGCCGTGGCGTTGCGGCCAAACAGCGTGCCTTGGGGACCGCGCAGCATTTCGATGCGCTCGACATCGGGCAAGTCAAAAATGCCGCCGCGACCGGAGCCGATATAGACGCCGTCGATATAAATCGAGACCTGCTTGTCGGAACCCGGGACCACACCATAACTGATCGCGCCGCGGATCGAGAACGACGGCAGCTGCGAGCCACCGGCAGCTGTACGGACAATCACGCCCGGAGCCAGGCCGGAAAGGTCTGAAACGCTGGTAACGCGGTTGGTCTGCAGGCTGTCGCCGGTGATCGCGGTGACCGCGATCGGCACGTCTTGAAGGTTCTGCTCGCGCTTCTGGGCGGTGACGACGATTTCCTCGAGGCCGCCGGCATTGTCGCCGGATGCCTGTGCGAACGCCGGCGTGGCGAAGGCCAGCGCGGTGGTGGCCAACAGCGAATGCATGATTTTCTTCGACATGATTTCTTCTCCAAGTCGGACGCAATGGTCCGATTTCTCCCAAATCCTGCGAACCAAACGTGCAGAACCGATCCGTGCAGCCCACGGCTGTCTAAAACAACGAAATGCAACAGCAGCGATGCATTGATCGGTGCCGCTAGCCTAACGTTTGTTATCCTGCAATGCTATTGCTGCTGGTCTGGCTGGCGATTGCGCTTTGGGTGTTGCCGTTTGGCAACTTTTAGCGCGCGGTCACTCCGCCGCGATCGCCAGCGCTTCACCCGCGCCCAACTCCGGGCCGACGAATTCGCCCGGATATCGCCCGGTAAACTCGCCGTAGTCGAAGGTCGGCACGCCGGCGACCAACGTCAAACGCATGGGCGCAGGATCGCGGGTGTAGCGATAGGTGCGCCCGCCGGTGCCGTCCCACACGTCGTAGGTTTTTTTCTCGGGCCGCATTTCGATCTCGTCGAGGTTGAACACGGTGATATCCGCCACCTTGCCAAGCTCGATAAGCCCGCGATCATGGAGGCCGAAGAATTCGGCGAGTCGCCAGGTCAGCATGTGAACCGCCTGCTCGAGGCTGAGCACCTTGCGGTCGCGGACATAGTCGGTGAGCAGGAAGGCGCTGTAGCCCGCCCCGCAAAACAGCTTGCCGTGCGCGCCTGCGTCAGTGACATTGGCAAGGCTGTGGCTGTCGTTCAGCAGCTTGATCATCACCTCTTCGTTCTTGGGCCACGAGCGCTTGAGGATGGTCGATTCCTGCCCGTTATCGAGCACCCAGCGGGCCATCGCGTCCGATGCATGGGTGATGCCGGTCTGCGCCATATAGTCGGCGAGGGTCAGGCCGATCGGGCCGAAACCGCTCTCGCTTTCGCGCAGCAGCATCGCGCTGGGATCGTGGAGGAAGGAATGATCAAACTGTTCGTCCCAGCTCAGCCGCGCCGCGTCGAGCCATGCCCGGTCCGCCAGCTTGGCCGCCTTGGCTTCCCAGCCGGACTGGTTGACCATGTCCTGCCACACCGGATTGCCGTTTTGCCCGAACACCAGCGTCCGGACGAAATTGATCACCGAAGTGGGTGAGACGACGTTGAAGGCGGTGTAGAATGGCAGGCCTTGCGCCTTGAACTGCTCATGCAACTCCTCGGCCCGGGCAAGCTGCGGCTTCATGAATTCGAGCCCCGGCATCCCGGCCCACTGCATCTTCACCCCAGCCTGATGCGCCAGCCGTCCCATTCGCTCGAGCTGTTCATTGCCGACCTTGCGCATGAAATAATCGAGAATGACCTGGAAAGTCGCGCCCGGATAGCGGGCAAGCACGCCAAGCAGCGCCTCGAACTCGGCATCGTCCGCCTGCTGCGAGGGCAAAGGGCGCTCATACTTGTCATAGTCGAGGTAGTTGGAGGAAAGCCCCATCGCGCCGGCTGCCAGTGCATCATCGAGCAGGCCGCACATCGTCTCGATTTCGGCAGGCGTCGCTGCGCGTTTCCAGGCGTCCTGGCCCATTGCGCACAGGCGCAGCGGAATGTGGCCGCAAAAGGCCGCGAAATGCAGCGGCAGCTTGACCTTGGCCTGCATCGAGGCCTTGTATTCGCTCCACTTCTTCCAGTCCCACGGCACAATGGCGCGCATTGGTTCCTCGGGAATGTCCTCGAAGTAATTGAAGATATCGATGACATCGCCGATATTCTCGTCGCCGTCAGGCGCGGGCGCGAGGCTGAAGCCGCAGTTGCCGTTGATTGAGGTCGTCGCGCCGTAAGCCGGCAGCGGCTCAAGATTGGGGTTCCACCAGACGCCGCCATCCCAATGGTTGTGCGTCTCGATGAAGCCGGGGGTGACATAGCAGCCCTTGGCATCGACCACGCGTTCGCCTTGCCCGGCTTTCAGCCCTGTGCCGATCTCGACGATCCGGCCATCTGCCACGCGGACGTCCGCGGCATAGGCGGGCGCACCCGAGCCATCGACTACTATTCCGCCCTTGATCAGAATCCGGATTTCCATCGTCTCTCTCCTATTTCCGCAGTTCTCTGAAAAACGCGCGCAGGTCGTCCACCAGCACTTCCGGCACTTCCATTGGCGCGAAATGGCCGCCCTTTTCCAACACGTTCCAGCGTTTGAGATTGTAATAGCGCTCCGCCCATTTGCGCGGTTGCAGCCAGACGTCGTTCTGGAACTGGAGCAGCGCAGTTGGTGCTTCGACCGGGGGCTGGCGATCGTGGCAGGGTACCAGCCGTTCCGGCTTGGCCTCGTAATAATGGCGCGCTGAGCTGACATAGGTATCGGTCAGCCAATAGAGCATGGCGGTGCTGATGAGGTCGTCCTTGCTGAACACCGTCTCGACATCGCCGCCGCAATCGCTCCAGGCGCGGCGCTTTTCGATCAGCCATGCGGCGAGGCCGACGGGCGAATCGTGCATGGCAAAACCGATGGTCTGGGGCCGGGTGCGCTGGATCTGCATATAGCCCGATCCCTGCGCCATGAAATTTGCGAACTTCGCGCCCCACGCCAGCTCTTCAGGCGCAAAGTCTTCGGCTGTGGGATAGGGCGGCATCGCAGGGCCAGCCAGATGCAGATGCACACCGATGATCTTGTCGGAATATTTGTGCCCCAGCCGTGCCGAGACATAGGCACCAATATCGCCGCCTTGGGTGGCAAAGCGCTCATGCCCCAGCCGTGCCATCAGCTTGACCCACAGGTCGGCGGTGGGGTTGAAGAACATGCCCTCGCTGTTCAGCGGGCTGGAAAAGGCAAAACCGGGGAGCGAAGGTGCAATCACTTCGAAGGCATCCGCCGGATCACCGTCATGCGCCGCCGGGTCGGTCAACAGCCCGATGATCTTGCGCATGTCCCAGAAGGTCCAGGGCCAGCCGTGGTTGATGATGAGGGGCATGGGGTTCGGACCCTTTCCCTTCACATGGATGAAATGAACTGGCACCTCGTCGATCGTGGTGCGGAACTGCGGGAACTGGTTCATCGCCGCTTCCTGCGCGCGCCAATCGTAGGCGTTCAGCCAGTAGTCGGTAAGCTCCCGCATATAGGCGAGGCTTGTGCCCGCCTGCCAATTGGCATTGTCGCCCACTTCCTGCGGCCAGCGGGTGCGCGCCAAGCGTTCATGGACATCGTCGAGATCGGCCTGGGGGATATCTATGTGGAAGGGCTCGATGGCTTCGTTCACCTCATGCCTCCCCGCGCACGAACCGATCCAGTGCATCGGCGGCGACTGCGAGCCGGGCTTGCGAAATGGCATCGCCGCCAGCACGGGCGTGATGGCACAGTGCCCAGCCCAGCCCATCGACTGCCGCCATTGCCCGGGCAAAGGCCATGGCTTCACCCGGCTTCAGCGCCAAGCGGAAGGCGTCGAGGCGGCCAGCCATCATGCCTTTGAACTCCGCGCCAAAGGCCAGTGCGGCGGCGGGCGCTTTGGGCAAGTGGCTGAGCGACACCAGCAGCTCGGTCGCGGCGCGTTCTCGCATCACGAAATCCGCCATCTCATCGACCCAGGCGGCGATTTGTGGGCGAGTCGGCTCTGGCCCGGGCAAAGTTGCGATCACCGGGCGCAGCTTGGCGATGTAATCCTGGGCAATCGCGGCGAGGATTTCCTCCTTGTCACGGAAATGCAGGTAAAGCGTAGAGCGCCGGATGCCGACGGCCTGTGCCACTTCCTCCATGGTCACTGCCGCGAAGCCCCGTTCGAAAAACACCGCATTGGCGGCATTGCAAATGCGCACCCGCGTTGCCGCGCGACGGGGGTTGGCGAGCGGCACGACCTTGTCGATCTGAAGGGCGGCAGGATTCATTTGAACGTGTTAGGCGGAATCGGACATGATGTCCATACTGGACACAGTGTCCGATTCAGTCTAGCATCGGTGCCATCGTGCGAGAGGTGGTTATGACCAATCTAAAAATCAGGCGAATTCCCTTCTCGTTCGAAGGTGTCGCCTTCATCTGGAATCCGGAAAATCCCGGATTTTCGGTGGCGATGAACACGCTGTCGTTCTTCGCAATCGGGTTTGAGAAATACATCTGTCAGGTGATGCAGGATGCCGAAGCCCTGATAACGGATCCGGCGATCCTTGCCGAAGCACGCGCCTTTCGCGCGCAGGAGGGCATCCACGCCCATGCGCACCGCCAGCACACCAAGGCGCTGATCAGGCAGTATCCGGGCCTGCAGAAAGCGCTCGACCAGTGCATCGCTGACTTTGACGCACTCTATGCTGAGAAGCCGCTCGCCTATCACCTCGCCTATATCGGCGGGCTGGAGAGCATCTTCACGCCCAGTTTCAAGCTGCTGCTCGATCACCGGCACCTGCTGTTCGCGGGCGGCGACGCGCGGGTAGCCTCGCTACTGCTGTGGCATTTCTGCGAAGAGATCGAGCATCGCAGTTCCGGCCTGACGATTTATAATGCCCTGGTCGGAAAATATTTCTTCCGGGTCGGCAACTTCAAGAACTTCATGGGCCATGTGAAGCAAGTGACCGACATGCTGCGCGCC
>JANLSP010000449.1:0-1867 GCA_031362485.1 Novosphingobium sp. | reverse complement strand
GTCGATGCGTGCAATTGCTGCCAAAGCTGGTTTTGCAAAAGGTCCGATTGGCGCTGAAGCCGCCATCAATGCGCAGGGCTACCTTCCCACTTTTGGCGTGCATATTTGCGATTCCGAAGTCGATCCGGAGACCGGCCATGTCAGCATTGTGCGCTATACCGTTGTGCAGGATGTCGGAACTGCGATCCATCCCGACTATGTCGAAGGCCAGATGCAAGGCGGCGCGGTACAGGGGATCGGCTGGGCGCTGAACGAAGGCTATGTGTTTGATAAAACGGGCCGCATGGATAACCCCGGGTTCCTCGACTACCGAATCCCGGTATGCTCTGACATGCCGATGATTGACACTGTCATGGTCGAAAAGCCCAATCCAGCGCATCCCTTCGGGGTAAAGGGCGTTGGCGAGGTGCCTATCGTGCCGCCGCTGGGCGCGGTTGCCAATTCCGTCAGCCGCGCCATCGGCAAGCGGATGCGCCATTTGCCGCTGACGCCTGACCGGATCTGGGCGGAACTGCAGGAAGGCTAGCGCGAGTGGCTGGCATCCTGTCGATCATGATGCTGGCCGCCCTCGCACTTGCGGGGGGCGCGGCCTATCTCTGGAACCGCGAGGGCATGCGCCGGCAAGCCGTGCTGATGCTGGTGCTTGTGGCGGTCATCGCCGGCAACGTGGCCATCCTCACGGTGCCGGTAGGTGACGGATCTTCCGTCGCGGAGCAGAAGCCGCGCTGACTACTTGATCGGGCAATCAGGCGAGAGCCGCATGTCGAGATAGTTGTCGACCGAATGCATCATGTCGTCGAGCTCGTTTTCATAGAAATGGTTGGCGCGCGCGATCTCGTCGTGATGGATGGTGATGTGCCGCTGGGTGCGCAATTTATCGACCAGCTTCTGCACGGCGCCCGGAGTGACAACCGTGTCGGCGATACCCTGCACAATGATGCCCGAGGCTGGGCACGGCGCCAGAAAGCTGAAATCATACATATTGGCCGGCGGCGAAACGGAAATGAAGCCGCGGATTTCAGGTCGGCGCATCAGCAACTGCATGCCGATCAGGGCGCCGAAACTGTAACCGCCAATCCAGGTGGTCTGTGCCTCGGGATGGATCGACTGCACCCAATCGAGCGCCGCCGCTGCATCGCTGAGCTCACCGATCCCGTTATCAAAACTGCCCTGGCTGCGACCGACACCGCGAAAATTGAACCGCAACGTAGCAAACCCCCGCGCAACGAAAGTCTTGTAGAGCGCCTGGGTAATCCGGTCGTTCATCGTGCCTCCAGCCTGCGGATGCGGATGCAGGATCATGGCGACCGGTGCGCGCGGGCGGGGACCAGGCTGGAAACGGCCTTCGAGGCGACCTTCGGGTCCGGGGAAGATGACTGCGGGCATGGATAGGGCTACCTGCGAATGAAAGGCCGCCGCAGGCTACCGGAAACCGGTTGCCGATCTGCATGGGGCTGTGAATGGAAGAGCAACGCTATATAGAAACGATCACTCCGAAAGCAAGATTTTCAGCCATGCCGTCCAGTTTCATTTATCTCGATCACCAAGCGACCACGCCGCTGGCGCCCGAAGCCCGCGATGCGATGCTGCCCTGGCTTTCGGGCCCCGAGTCCATCGGATTCGCCAACCCTCACTCCATGCACAAGCCGGGCCGGGCGGCCGCAGCGGCGGTCGAGGTGGCGCGTGAGCAGGTTGCGGCATTGTTGCCCAAAGGTGGCCGGGTCATTTTCACCAGCGGAGCAACGGAGGCGATCAATCAGGCCATTCTGGGCGGACAGCCGGGAGGCATCGCCTTTTCGGCGATTGAACACTCGGCCGTGGTCAATTCCGCGCTGGCCAGCGGCGCGAATTGCCAGGAATTGTCCGT
>JANLSP010000443.1:0-2888 GCA_031362485.1 Novosphingobium sp. | reverse complement strand
GCGGTTCTATGGCGAGGCGTTCGGCTTCCAGCCGGTCGATGAGGGCTTCGGCTGGGCGGACGAGCCGATGATGGACCACATCGTCGATGTGCCGGGCTCGGCCGCCAAAGGCATCATGCTGCGCGCTGGCACCTGCTATCTTGAGCTATTCGAATATTCAGCGCCGCCCCCCACAAGCCCTGAACCACAGCGTCCGCATGACCGGGGATACACCCATTTCTGCGTCGATGTGACCGAAATGGAAAAGGACATCGTTTTTCTGCAAAGCTGCGGCATGACTTTCAACAATCGAGATTTCGTCGATGTCGGCCACGTCAAGACGATCTACGGCTACGATCCCGAAGGCAATGTCATCGAAGTCCAGCAATGCGCGCCCAGCAATGGTTTCACGCTGGAAGAGCTGGGCAAGTAACTCGCCGCAACGGGAGCGCAGACCATGACGATTTGCTTTGATGGCCGCGTGGCAGTGGTAACCGGCGCTGGCGGGGGCATTGGCCGCGCGCATGCGCTGGAGATCGCCCGGCGCGGCGGCAAGGTCGTGGTCAATGATCTCGGCGGCGATTGCCACGGCGGCGGCGGCGGATCACAAATGGCGCTCGATGTGGTCGAGGAAATCCGCGCGGCGGGCGGCACTGCGATTGCCGATGGCAACAGCGTCGCCACCACCGAGGGCGCCAATGCCATCATCGCCAGCGCCATCGATGCCTGGGGACGGATCGATGTGCTGATCAACAACGCCGGGATCATCCGCAATTCCTTGCTTGCCGATATGAGCGATGACGACTGGGATCTGGTGATCGCCACGCACCTTACCGGCAGCTTCAAGCTAACCCGCGCCGCCTGGCCGCTTATGCAGGCACAAGGCTATGGCAGGCTGGTCTATACCTGTTCGAGCACGGCGATGTTCGGCATCGCCACGATGGGCAACTATGCCGCAGCCAAGGGCGGGATTATGGGGCTGGTGCACACCGCCTCGCACGAAGGGCTCGAACACGGGATCCTGGTCAATGCGATCCTGCCCAATGCGGTCACGCGCCTGGCCATGGAAGCGGCGAAAGGTTGGGAAGAAATGGGCGCAGCCCCCAGCCCGGGGCTGCCGCCTGAAGTGGGCAATGCGATGAACCCGGAGTTCAACACGCCGATCGCCGTCTATCTCGCCAGCGAGGCCAACACCGACACGCACGGGCTTTACAGCCAGTGCATCGGCCGGACGGCGAAGTTGATCGTCGGCCTCGGCGCAGGCTGGCAGGCGCAGCGCCAGTCGCCGCCCAGCGCGGAGGACATCGCTGCGCACTGGGATGAGATCTGCGCGCTTCCAGATGGCGTCACCGTCCCGGCATCGCCCACCGATGAACTGATTCATGTGTTGACGTCGGGGCAGGGCATTTGAGCCGCGCGCCCACTGCCGAGACAAAGACCCGCGCCCGCGCCGAATGGCGGCAATACTGGCCGCTGGTTATCGCCGCGAGCCTCGCGTTTTCCTTCACCTCGGTAATGACGCCCGCCGCCGGGCTGTTCATGGAGCCGCTGGGCAAGGAATTTGGCTGGAGCCGCACGTTGCTCTCCTCGGGCATGTCGATCACGGCGGTGAGCACCTTTTTCCTCTCGCCCTTCGGCGGCCTGCTGATCGATCGCATTGGCACCCGCCGGCTGGCACTGCCCGGGCTGGTGCTGCTCGCGCTGACCATTGCCTCGCTCAGTATGCTCAATGGCTCAGTGGTGATGTGGTTTACGATCTGGACGGTCTATGCCGCCGCAGCGCTGATGACCAAGTCGACCGTCTGGACGGCGGCTGTCGCCAGTGCCTTCGATGCCGGACGCGGGCTGGCGATGGGACTGGTGCTCTCAGGCAGCGCGATTGCGCAAGGGATCACCCCGCCGCTGACCAACTGGCTGATCGAGACGCAAGGCTGGCGCATGGCCTTCGTCTGGCTGGGTCTGGGCTGGGGGTCGCTGGCGCTGGTGCTGTGCTGGTTCTGGCTCTACGACGGTTATGACGCCAGCCGCAAGGCGCGGGCGGCGAGCGGGGATGCACCTTCGGGCAAGTCGTTGATGTCGGATGCGCCGGGGCTGACTGTTCCCCAGGCGTGGCGCAGCACGACGTTGTGGCGGATCGCTATTTCCACATTCCTGATCATGGTGGTGACCATCGCCTTGGTGGTGCACCAGATCCCGATTCTGCAATCAATCGGTGTCGACCGGACCGTCGCGGCGACTTATGCCGGGCTTGCCGGGCTGTTTGGTGTGGCAGGCAAGCTGGTCACCGGCTGGTTGCTTGATCGCTATGCCGCGCGCTGGGTCGGCGGGCTGACGCTCGGCGCGACCTCGCTGACTTTCATCCTGCTGTTGCTGCCGGATCGTTCGATGGCAATCATCGTCGTCGCCATGCTGATCAATGGCTATGCGGCAGGCACCAAATTGCAGATCGCTGGCTACCTTACCTCGGCCTACTGCGGGATGAAGAATTTCGGCTTGATCTTCGGCACAATGGCCAGCCTGATTGCCGCCGGCTCAGGACTGGGGCCGCTGATGGCGGGCTTCCTGTTCGATTATTATGGCAACTATGATGTCTATTTGTGGATCGGTGTTGTCGGCACGCTGATCAGCGCCTGGCTGATCTTCGGCCTGCCTGGCTATCCCGACTGGACGAAAGCCGAGACCGAAGCTTTCGCGTGATCGGCGGGGGCCGGGCCGGTGCTGGCGAGGGCCACAAGGCTGGCGAAAAACTCTGCCGGCTGCGGGGTATTGGCCTGACCGGCAAGCTCGGTGGCGGCAGCGAATGCCATTTCGCTCCACGGCGGGCGCAGACTGGTCATCGGGACGGCCAGCACTTCAGACAGTTCGCCACCACCAAAGCCGATCAGCGAGAGCGATTCCGGCACGGCCAC
>JANLSP010000382.1:0-1631 GCA_031362485.1 Novosphingobium sp. | reverse complement strand
ACTCGAACTTCAGCGGGCAATCGGCACGCAAGCCGATGGCTTTTGGGGCAAACATTCGCGCGAGGCGTTGCTTGGTGCGTTCACCAAAGTGACTGCAGCCGCGATCACCCAGGTGCAGGAAAAGGCATTCGCCGTGCGCCTCGGCGTCAGTCTCAAGCAGTTGCGGGCCGTCGCCAAGGTGGAAAGTTCGGGCGGCGGCTTCGATAGCAAGGGCAGGCCCAAGATCATGTTCGAGCGGCACAAGTTTCATAAATATACCGGCGGCAAGTGGTCGGTGAGCGCCTTCAGCAACCCCAACGGCGGCGGCTACAGCGAAAGCAGCTGGGACAAGCTGCTCGGCGCGGTGGTCACCGGCGATGTCGATGCCTCCTTCATGGCCTGTTCGTGGGGCAAGTTCCAGGTGCTGGGCGAATGGTGGGACGAGTTCGGCTATGCCTCGCCTTTTGCCCTTGCGCACTCGACTGTTGAGAGCGAAGCGGCGCATTATGACCTGCTGTGCCACTACATCGAGCACAACCACCTGCGCGACGAAATGGCCGCGCTGTCGGCCAACCCTGATGCCTGCCGCGCCTTTGCCAGGGCCTATAACGGCGCGAAATATGCCGAGCTTGGCTATCACACCAAGCTGGCCCGGGCGATGGCCTGATCAGCCAGGCGGATATTCGATCGCCAGCACTTCCCATTCCTTCTCCCCGCCGGGCAGCGTGACGCGGCGCAAGTTGCCCACGCCCGCGCCGCGCAAGGCCCGGGCCATGGGCGCGCTCCAGCCGATCAGGCCTTGGCTGGCGTCCTGCTCGTCGTCGCCGACAATGGTAAGGCAGCGCTGGTTGTCGTCCTCATCCGCAATCGTCACCGTCGCTCCGAAACGCACTTTCGTCCGGTCCTCCTGCCGCGCCGGATCAACCACGCGGAGAATTTTCATCCGCCGCGCCAGATGCGCCAGTTCGCGGTCGATCTCGCGCATGCGCTTGCGGCCATAGAGGTAGTCGCCGTTTTCCGAGCGGTCGCCATTCCCCGCCGCCCAGCTGACAATTTCGACGATGGCCGGGCGCTCGGTGCCCAACAGAAGGTCATAGCGCGCGCGCAGAGCGGCCATGCCGGCGGGGGTGATGGGCGGGGCGGCGGGGTCCATGGCGCAGGCTTAGGTTGTCGGTTCAGGATGGGAAAGGGGGAGGCAGAATTGATGCTGACAGAAGTTTTGCTAAGCTGTCCGCTGAACGACAGGCAAGGAACATGACGATGACCACGGCCGAAGCAGTGCACATGGATTTCGACTGGGGCGACGAAGGCCTGCTCCCGGACTACAATATGTCTGACCCGGTGCGCCCGGTGGACAATGTCAGTCGCGTCACCGGCGGGGATGCGGCAGCCGGGAGGGTCGATTTCATTACCAAATGGAAGCCGGGGCACTATTGCAGCTATCACCGGCATCTCGGCGACACGGTCTCGATCGTGCTGGCGGGCGAGCTGTGGGTCGAAAAGGAAGACGGCACCGTGAAACGGCGCTTGCCTGGGCATTATGGCCTCACCAAAGCCGGCGAAAGCCACCGCGAATATGCCGGGGCTGAGGGTGCGACGGTGTTTTTCAGCATGCACAGCTCCGATGGCGGCGCGTTTGAATCGCTGGACGA
>JANLSP010000359.1:0-2905 GCA_031362485.1 Novosphingobium sp. | reverse complement strand
CGTCCCGGCGATCCGGCTCGCGCGCGGTGGCTTCGCCATCACCCCGCGGCTCAACCAGTTTCTGGATCGCTACCGTCCCGCCGGCAATGTCGCGCCGGAACTGCGCTCGCTAATGGCCGGCGGCAGCGCCGGGGCGAACTTTTCGCCGGCATCGCGCGCGATGTTCTACGCCGCCGATGGCGCACCGTTGCCGGTGGGCACTGTCGTACGCAATCCGGCGCTGGCCACATTCCTAGAGCGGCTGGCAAGGCAAGGCCCGCGTGCCTTCTATCGCGGTGCGAATGCGGCCGCCATTGCCAGGGCGGTCAGTCAGGCGCCGCGTAATCCCGCGCCGATGACCGTGGCCGACCTTGCCGGCTACAAGACCCGCGCGCGTGATCCGGTTTGCACGACCTATCGCGGCTGGCGGCTGTGCGGCATGGGGCCGCCTTCTTCCGGCGCAACCACGGTATCGAGCGTGCTCGGCATGATCGAGCGATTCGACATTGGCGCGCTGGGCAAGGATTCGCCCACTGCCTGGCACCTCATCGCCGAAGCGCAGCGCCTCGCCTATGCCGACCGCGAGCGCTATATTGCCGATCCCGAGTTTGCCGCTGTGCCTACAGCCGGGCTGATCGCGCCCGCCTACCTCGCGCAGCGCTCGCAGCTTATCGCTCCCGACCGCACCATGGCCAGCGCGCCCGCCGGGATGCCGCCAGGTGCCGTTCTTGCCCAGGGTGATACGCTGACGCCTGATATTCCCTCGACCTCACATTTCGCGGTTGTCGACCGCAAGGGTCAGGCGGTCTCAGTTACCTCCACGGTCGAAAGCGGGTTTGGTTCGGGGATTATGGTCAATGGCTATTTCCTCAACAACGAGCTCACCGACTTCAGTCTGGTGCCCGAGCGTGACGGCAAGCCGGTGGCGAACCGTATCGAGGCGGGAAAGCGCCCGCGCAGTTCGATGGCGCCGACGCTGGTCTATGCACCGGACGGCAAGCTGCGCATGGCCATCGGCGCTGCGGGCGGGGCAACCATTCCGGCGCAAGTCGTGCGAATCATCATTGGCGTAGTCGACTGGAAACTGAGCGCGCAAGACGCAATTGCCCTGCCGGTGATCTATGCGCCGGTCGGAGCAAATGTTTCGGTCGAGCAGGGCAGCACGCTGGAAGCGATGATCCCTGCGCTGAAGGCGCTGGGCCATGCGGATGTGGCTGCGCGCGCATTGCCGCTCAAGGCGAACGCCGTCGAGGCGGTGGACGGCAAGCTGAACGGCGCTGCCGATCCGCGAAGTGAAGGACGGGCGGTCAGCGAATAGAGCATCGCGCGGAAAAATGGATACCGGTTTTCCGCAACAAGCGATGCGACAGCAAGCATCCGTCGCACCGCTTGCCGGAAAGCCCGCACATCATTAGACCGGTTCACGGGACGCATGGCGAAGGGCAGACGGTGCAACTTTCCGATTTTGATGCCGCGGACAATCTGGTTTCGCTGTTTCTCGCGCGGGCGGATGAACGCGGCGAGCGGCCATTTCTCTGGGCCAAGCGCGATGGCGCATGGCAGAGCCTGAGCTGGAACGAGGCGGCCCGCACGGTCTGTCTGATCGCCGAAGGCTTTCGTGCCATGGGCCTGGACGACGGTGACCGGATCATGCTGGTATCGGAAAACCGGCCCGAATGGTGCCTCGCCGATCTCGCCATCATGGCGGCGGGCTGCATCACGGTTCCAGCCTACACCACCAACACCGAGCGCGATCATTTGCACATCCTGGAGAATTCCGGCGCCAGCGCGGTGATCGTCTCGGACGCCAAACTCGCCAAGGCGTTGCTCCCTGCGATTTTGCGGTCGAACGCGACCGAGCATGTTATTTCCTTCGAGCCGCTGCGCCAGATGCAATCCGGCACATCGACGATCCGCGACTGGGCGGAATTGCTGCAAGGCAATACGACAGTGGCGCGCGAGGCAGTCGAAGCGCGCATGGCCAAAGTCAATCGCGGCGACATGGCCTGCATTATCTACACCAGCGGCACCGGCGGCGCCCCGCGCGGGGTGATGCAACACCACGGCATGATTCTGCGCAATGTTGATGGCGCAGCGCGCGTGCTGGCCGAGGATTTCGGCTGGGGCGACGAGGTGTTCCTCTCGTTCCTGCCGCTGAGCCACGCCTATGAGCACACCGGCGGCCAGTACCTGCCCATCGGCATGGGCGCGGAGATCTATTACAGCGAAGGCCTCGAAAAGCTGGCCGGCAATATCGAGGAAGTCCGCCCAACGGTCATGGTGGTGGTGCCGCGCCTGTTCGAAGTGCTGCGCGCGCGGATCATCAAGCAGATCGAGAAGCAGGGCCGCGTGGCGAGCTTCCTGCTCGATCGCGCTATGGCGATCGGTTCGCGCAAGGTTCGCGGACAGAGCCGCAAGCGCGACCTGCCGATGGACTTCATCCTTGAACGCGCACTGCGCCCCAAGATTCGCCAGCGCTTCGGCGGGCGGATCAAGGCGATGGTTTCAGGCGGCGCGCCGCTCAATCCCGATGTCGGCGCCTTCTTCGATGCATTGGGGCTGACCTTGCTGCAAGGCTACGGCCAGACCGAGGCCGGGCCGGTGATCAGCTGCAACCGGCCCAGCGTAGGTCTGAGTATGGACACCGTCGGCCCGCCGCTGCCCGGCGTCGAGGTGCGCATCGCCGACGATGGCGAGATCTGCGTGCGCGGTGAGCTGGTCATGCACGGCTACTGGCGCGCCAAGGCTGAGACCAAAAGAGCGCTCGTCGATGGCTGGCTGTTGACCGGCGACATCGGCCACCTCGACGCCAAGGGCCGCATCGTCATCACTGACCGCAAGCGCGACATGATCGTCAACGACAAGGGCGATAACATTGCGCCGCAGAAGGTTGAAGGCATGCTGACGCTGCAACCGGAAATCGCGC
>JANLSP010000339.1:0-2141 GCA_031362485.1 Novosphingobium sp. | reverse complement strand
TGGCTGGGCATCTTGCGCTGGGATACCCCCGGGCTGGTCTGGATCCTGATCGGCTTCTCGCTGCTCCAGCATTTGCCCTACAGCCTGATGGTGACGACCGTCACTTCGGCGCTGGCTGACATCGCCGACGAAAACGAGCTGAAATTTGGGCTTCGTCAGGAAGGCGCGCTCTATGCCACGCGCACCTTTTTCCAGCGGGTGGACCAGGCTCTCGGCACTGCGCTGGCAGGCTGGGTGCTCTCGACGATTGCCTTTCCGGCCAAGGCAGTTCCGGGCGCGGTCGCGGATTCGGCACTCATGGGGCTTGCCGCGGCGTTTGTCCTTTCAACAATACCCGGGCTGATTGCTGCGGTCTTTTATGGCATGCTCCGGGTGACCCGCGCCTCGCATGACGCCACGCGTGCGGCGCTGACGGCCCAGCAGGATGCCGCGACTTTATGATTGCAAGGGCTTGCAAAATTTCTTGACGCAAGACCGCCTTCTGGCTTAGAAAGCCCGCAGCGGTCCGGTTCATTCGTGCGACCGCCTGCCAGACCCGCCTGCTGGGAGACAGGCTCTCGGCGCGGTCTTGGCTCTTAACCTTCAGAGGTTCAGTCATGCCCACTATCCCCGGCCACCTGGCGGTGGTGCCTTTTGTCAGCGTCGATCACATGATGGAGCTGGTGCTTGCCATCGGGGCCGAGCGCTTCATTGTTGATCTGGCAGCCTACGTCGATGCCGATTTCCGCCGCTGGCCCGCGTTCGACAAAACCCCGCGCGTCGCCTCGCACAGTCAGGAAGGCGTGATCGAGCTAATGCCGGCGGCCGACGATTCCACCTATGCGTTCAAATATGTCAACGGCCACCCCAGCAACACCCGATCGGGCCGCCAGACTGTGACGGCCTTCGGTGTGCTCGCCGATGTGGCAACAGGTTATCCGTTGCTGCTTTCCGAGATGACCATCCTTACCGCGCTGCGCACGGCGGCAACATCGGCGTTGGCGGCAAAGTATCTTGCGCCAAAGGGCGCGCGCACCATGGCGATCATCGGCAACGGCGCACAGTCCGAATTCCAGGCGATCGGCTTCAAGGCCTTGCTCGGCATCGAACAGGTGCGCTTGTTCGACATCGATCAGGCCGCCAGCCGCAAATGCGCGCGTAATCTGGCGGAAACCGGCATCGGGGTTACTGTATGCCAGTCTTCACAAGAAGCGATGGAAGGCGCTGAGATCATCACGACGGTGACGGCAGACAAGCAGTGTGCCACCATCCTGACCGACAACATGATTGGCGAGGGCATCCATATCAATGCCGTCGGCGGCGATTGCCCCGGCAAGACCGAATTGCACCGCGACATCCTGCTGCGCTCGTCAATTTTTGTTGAATATGAGCCGCAGTCCCGGATCGAAGGCGAGATCCAGCAACTCGACGCGGCGCATCCGGTAACCGAGCTCTGGCAAGTCATGACCGGCGCGGCGAACGGGCGGCAATCGCCCAAGGACATCACCTTGTTTGATTCAGTCGGCTTCGCGATCGAAGATTTTTCGGCGCTGCGCTTTGTCCGTGACCAGTTGGCCGATCATCCCCATTACATCGAGCTTGATCTGCTGGCCGATCCCGATGACCCGCGCGATCTGTTTGGCATGGTACTGCGAGCCGAGGCGAAAGAAGCGGCGTGACAAGCGACTGGGATCAGCTGGACAGCATCAAGTTCGCCGATGAAGCGGCGGCAATCAAACAAATGCTGGCCGAAGCGCCGCTGAGCAGGAATGGCCGCAAGGCTGTTTGCGCCGAAGCCGCGGCCCTGGTCGATGCCACGCGCAGTTCACCGCGCCAAGGCGGCGTGGTCGAGAGCTTCCTTCAGGAGTTCTCGCTTGGCACGCCTGAGGGACTGGCGCTGATGTGTCTGGCCGAAGCCTTGCTGCGCACGCCTGATGCGGCAACCCGCGACCGGCTGATTGCTGAAAAGATCAGCGCGGCCGACTGGGCGGCGCATCTCGGCCAGTCGGACAGCCTGTTCGTCAATGCATCGACCTGGGGGCTGATGCTCACCGGCAAGCTGGTCGATGTCGATGATGAGGCGCGGCGCGACCTTGGTGGTTTCCTGAGGCTGATGACCGCGCGCGTCGGCGAACCGGTCATCCGGCAGGCAGTGGCTGGCG
>JANLSP010000336.1:0-1815 GCA_031362485.1 Novosphingobium sp. | reverse complement strand
CATCCGCTGACTTCGCCGTTCCGGCCCATCCCGAAGCCCTCCGGCAGGCCGGTGCGGCGTGGCTGACCCGCGCGTTCCATGCCTATGGTTCGCTGTCGCCTGACAATGCCGTGACCGCGATCACCGCAGCCGCCGATTTCGCGGCGGGCAATTCGGGCGACAAGATGCTGCTGTCGGTGGCTTACGCCCGCCCTGATCCCTCGCTGCACAGCGACCTGTTCGTGAAATTTTCGCGCTGCCTGTCCGACCCGTTTCGCGACCGCCGAGCGCATGAGATGGACGGCGAGGTCCGGCTTGCGGGGCTGTCGCGCTTCCCGGCCTTTCCGGTCGCCGTGCCCAAGCCCTTTTTTGCCCGGTTCGATCCCGATAGCGGCAATGGCGTTCTGATCACCCAGCGCATCCGGTTTGGCGAGGGCGGCGTCGAGCCTTTGCGCGCCAAAAACATGGATCACCAACTGGCAGAGCCGGCCGAATACTACCGCGCCACGCTAAGCGCGCTTGCGCGGCTCGCCGCCGCGCACCAGTCGGGCCGGCTTGAACCCGAAGCTGGCAATCTGTTTCCTTTCGACGCCGCTGCTGCTTCGGCCCAGATGCCAGTGCCATGGAACGCAGCGGAGGTGCAGGACAAGGCCAAGATCATTGCCAGCTTCATCGCCAGCGCCCCGCACCTGTTCCCGGTGCGGGTCAGGAGCGCAGAGTTCGCCGCACGCCTGGCTGCCGATGCCGCGCAATTCCAGCGCCATGACGCCGAGGTGCGCCACTTCCTCCATGCCGACCGGCGCCTGATCGCGCTGGCGCATTGGAACACCCATATCGACAACGCCTGGTTCTGGCGCGGCGCCGACGGTGTGCTGCAGGCGGGCCTGCTCGACTGGGGCATGGTCCGGCAGATGAACCTGGCGACGGCAATCTGGGGCGGGCTATCGGGAGCGAATGTGGCAGTCTGGGACGAAAATCTGGACTCGCTGCTGGCGCATTTTGTGGAGGAGCTGGCTGGAAATGGCGGGGCTGCGATCACGTCGGAGGAACTGCGCTTTCATCTGGTGCTCAGCGTGGTCCAGCTTACGCTCGCGCTGATGTTCGATTGCCCGGCTCTGATCGCAACGCGCATGCCGGACTATCTTGAGCTGACGGGCCTCGACGACCCCCGCCTCGGCCGCGACCGCGTGGCGCAAGGCTTCCTGCATACCTTTGTCGCCGCACTTAACCTCTGGGCGGGGGACGATCCCGCCGCGCGGCTACGCGCTATCCATTAGCCCTGCCCCCGCCTGCTTCGCCGGCCGCCGGCAGTCCCCAGCGCGCCGAGGCCATGTCGCCGGTCCCGGCATCGCGTGGCGGCATTCCCGGCGGCGGGCCCCAAGGCCCACGCGGCAGGAATTCGCCGGTCATGTCGGGCGGGCCGCGATAGTGGATTTCGAACAGCCGCCAGTCGAACAGCCAGCGCGTCCCCACTTCAACGAAATGCTCGTAATAGAGCCCGACCGAGATGTTGGTGTTGCCGTTCTTCCAGGCACAACGCTCGTCAACGTAAGTCCGCCCTGACGCCACCCCGTCGCCAACAGTCAGGATCGGATTGCGGAAGGTAATCAGCACGCCAATAAACTTGTCGAGGATCACCGCGATCCCGTCGCGGATTTCCTGCCGCCCGCGAAAAATCCGCCCGGAAATGCGCCACTCACCCTCAGGCATGAAGCATTCGGCGAAGGCATCAAAATCCTGCCGCCACACCGCGTCGGTATAGCGCGCGTGGAGATCGCGAACGCCTGCCTGGGCCTCTGCCAATGTGGTCATCACGCCGCCTCCCATTCGGGTCAG
>JANLSP010000274.1:0-8963 GCA_031362485.1 Novosphingobium sp. | reverse complement strand
CCCAGGTCGGGATCTGCACACCCTTGTAGCCAAGGCCACCCATGTATTTGGTTATGCTGTCGAGCGAATTGAACGGCGCTTCATCGCCGGCGAATTGGGCCAAAAATACTGCGGGACCTTTCATGGCAGTCCTTTCAAAGATCGATCCAGACCGCACCCCGGCGGCTGGATTCAAGCGCAGCGCGCAGGAATTTCATGCCCTTCAGCGCATCGTCCATCGTCGCATAACCGGGCTCATCATCGGGCGCCGGAGCGCTGCGCAGTTGCTCGCCGAACGCGCGGTAGATGTTGGCAAACGCCTCGAGATAACCTTCGGGATGGCCGCCCGGCGTGCGCTGGATCGCCAGAATATCGCCCGCAAGGTAAGTGCGGTTGGCGCCAGCGTGCCAGATTTCGGTGGGCTTGTCGCGGTAGCCGATGCGCAGGGTGTTGGGCTCTTCCTGCCGCCAGTGCAGCCCGGCTTCGTCGCAGTAAACATCGATGGCGAGGTCATTGATGTCGCCGACCAGCACCTGGCTTGCGGTCAGCGTGCCTTTGCCTCCGCCCGAGAGCCGAAACAGCGCCGCGCCGTCGTCGTCGATTTGGCGCCCTTCCAGCATGGTCAGCTCGGCGCAGATCGCAGTGATGCTCTCGCCGGTGATGAATTCGGCGAGATTTGCCGCATGGGTGCCGATGTCCCCGAAGGCCCCGGCATCGCCGGACTGCTTTGGGTCCACCCGCCACGCGGCCTGCTTGTTGCCCTCCAGATCGGCAGCGCGGCTCAGCCAGTCTTGGGTATATTTCACCGCAACCCGGCGCACTTTGCCGAACTGGCCCGCAGTCACCAGCCGTCGCGCCTGCTTGACCAGCGGATAGCCGGTGTAAGTGTGCGTCACGGCGATCTTGCGGCTGGTCCGCGCGGCAGCGTCAGCAATCGCTTGCGCATTGGCAAGACTGTCCGCCAATGGCTTGTCGACGATCACATCGAAGCCCGCTTCCATTGCCGCGATGGCGGGCGGGGCGTGCATGTGGTTGGGAGTGACGATCGAGACAGCTTCCATGCGCTCGCCTTCCGGCAGCGCAGCCTCACGCTCCAGCATCTCGGCCCATGAGCCATAGACCCGTGCCGGATCCACCCCGATTTCTGCGCCCGATGCCTTCGACTTTTCCGCCGTGGAAGAGAACGCGCCTGCGATCAGCTGCCAATTCCCGGCGATTGCCGCCGCCGTGCGGTGCACCCCGCCGATGAACGCACCCTGCCCGCCGCCGATCATGCCATAGCGGATCGGCTTCACGGCTTGGGCACTGCGGTTGCAATGGCATCGCAATCCTTGCTCGCATCCTGCCGCGCGGCCCAGCCCAGGGCATTGGTCAGCAGCGCAACCGTCTCGGGTTCGGCGAAGGCTTCGGCACGGTGACCAAAGATGGTGTAAAGAACCCGGCCTTTGCCAATGCAGCGCGACCATGCCGCGGGATGATCTCCCATCCGCAAATCCTTGCTGAACATGCCGACCGGCTTGTAGGTCTTCTCGTCCACCGTGATCAGCACATTCGCCCCGCTGCCGCGCGGCGACTTGTCGAAGGAATACCATTCCTCGGTCCGCTGCCACGATGCCGGCAGCCCTTGCGTCACCGCATGGACCTTGTCCTCGACATTGACTGTCGCCTGCTGGAATTGCGGCGCCATGGTGTGCTGGGTGAATGTCGCGCCGAGCAGCGACTTCATGTACCAGTCCCATGCCGCGTGGCTGTTGTCACCCGCCGCATGCAGGCCGACATAGCCGCCGCCGTTCTCCAGGTAAGTCTGGAAAGCGGTGTGCTGGGCGGGAAGAAACACGTCGCCACTGGTGTTGTTGAACACCACCGCATCAAAGCGGGCGAGGATTTCGGGGCTAAACGCCGCGCCGTTCTCGGTCTCGAAATAGCCCCAGCCCTTGTCGCTCGCCATCCGGGCGAACAGCGCCTTGCCGGCGGGGATTGCTTCTTCATGGCGGAAGGCGTTAGTCTTGGAAAACACCAGGATCGCCGGGCGCTTCAGATCTGTGGGAATCGCTGGCGGCGTGGTCTCATAGACATGCAGCCCGCCGAGGAACACGCGCTGGACGATGCTCCAGTTCCACGCGAGCATGACGCCAAACAGCGCGAGCAGCGCCAGCAAGAGCCACAAGATGACGCGCAAGATCTTCCGCTTCATGGTATTCCTCTCCCATCCGTCCCGGAATCGGACTTCGCGGCAGTGCCAAAGCCTTCGTCTGGCTCAACTGGCCTGACCAAAATGTCAATGGCGGAGTGGCGCGGTGCCGGGCCATCGGAGCCCCGCCGGACAAGTTCAAAAGCCAGCCGCTCGTGCTTGAGCGCCGCATCCTCGCTCTGCCGGACCGCCTGCACCAACAGCCGCACTGCTACCTGCGACATCGCGGCGACCGGCTGGCGGATCGTCGTCAACTCGGGCCAGGTTGCGGTCGCCATTGCGGTATCATCGAAGCCGGTGACCGAAAGGTGGCTCGGTACATCCAGCCCGTGGCGGTGCGCGGCGGCTACGGCTGCGGCGGCCATGTCATCATTGCTGGCGAAGATTGCACTCGGCCGCTGCGCCAGGCCTAGCAGGCGTTCGGCGGCCAGCATGCCCGAACGCCATGTGAAATCGCCCTCGGCGATCAGCGCCGGATCGAAATCAATCCCCGCATCGGTCAGCGCAGCCCTGTACCCCGCAAGGCGCAGGCCGCTTGCGGTCTGGTTGGGATTGCCCGCGATCAGGCCGATCCGGCGGTGACCCAACACGATCAGATGCGCGGTCATGGCCCGAGCGGCAGCAAAATCATCGATGGTCACCGCATGGCCGCCCAGGCCCGGCGCGCCGGTGGCGATGCGGGCCAGGGCAAGGCCTTCGTTCGCAAGCGCGGCAATCACTGCTTCGTCATCGCACAAGGGCGGCGGCAGCAGCACCGCTGCAATACGGTGCTTGCGCAGCCGTGCCGCAAGCGCCCGCGGCGTATCGTGCAAGTCGTGCTGTTCGACCACCAGCATTGCGTCGCTCGCGGTCGACGCGGCAAGGCTGCCGATTAGGAATTCGCTGAGATAGGCGGCGCTGGGGTTGGCGTGGAGCAGCGCGATGCGCACCTGGCGCGCGCCTGCCAGACTGCGTGCTGCGTGATTGGGGACATAGCCGAGCGCCGCAATTGCCTTCCCGACCCGGCCGCGCGTGGCCTCGCCAACGCCCGGCGCGCCATTGACCACCCGGCTTACGGTCATTGCCGAGACACCGGCGGAGCGCGCGACATCGGCCACGGTCGCGCCGCTTCCGCCGCGCCGCCTTCCTGGCCTTTGCATCTGCCGCTGTTCGCTTGTCGCCGCCATCCTGATCCATACCCGCCGGTTCGTCGAATTGCGCGAACCGTACTTGCCTTGTTGTCCAAGTTAGCGCTAACGTAAAGCGAGAAATGCAAGATCGGGAGAGTCGGCCAGTGTTCCTTGGTATCGACATCGGCACATCAGGCGTGAAGGCCGTGGTGGTTTCCGCTTCGGGGGTAGTGCTGAGCCAGGCAAGCGCGCCGCTTTCGATTTCGCGCCCTTACGACTTATGGTCGGAGCAGAACCCTGATGACTGGTGGGCGGCCACCGGGCTCGCAGTGCTGGGACTTGATGCCGGCCTGCGCGCCGGGGTGAAAGCCATCGGGCTCGCCGGGCAGATGCATGGCGCGACCTTGCTGGGAGCCGACGACCGGCCCTTGCGCCCCGCGATCCTGTGGAATGACGGTCGCAGTTTTGCCGAATGCGCCGAACTGGAAGCGCTGGCCCCCGATCTTCGCGCGATAACCGGCAACCTCGCCATGCCAGGATTCACCGCACCCAAACTGCAATGGGTGCGAAAGCACGAACCCGAGGTGTTTGCGAAGGTAGCAAGAGTGCTGCTGCCCAAGGATTATGTGCGGCTGCTGATGACTGGCGACACCGCTTCCGACCTGTCCGACGCATCAGGAACGCTGTGGCTCGATGTCGGTGCGCGCACGTGGAGCGAAACAATGCTCGCCGCTTGCGGACTCACGCAGGCACAGATGCCGCGCCTGCATGAAGGCAGCGAAGTGACCGGCACGCTGCGCAAGGACGTCGCAGCGCTCTGGGGAATGGAGGCAGTGCGGGTCGTCGCGGGTGGCGGCGACAATGCGGCAGGGGGAGTGGGCGTCGGCGTGATCGCGGATGGCGATGCGCTGCTTTCACTTGGCACCTCGGGTGTTATTTTCGCGGCCACCTCGGACTTTCGCCCCAATCCGGGCCGCGCGGTGCATGCCTTCTGCCATTGCCTGCCCGGTCTGTGGCACCAGATGGCGGTGCACCTTTCCGCCGCAAGCTGCATCGATTGGTCGGCGCAGCTGACCGGTGCAGGCGGACCCGCCGAAGTCTTCGCCCGCGCCGAAGCGGCTGGCACCGCAGGCACTGAGCTGTTTCTGCCTTATCTTTCGGGCGAGCGGACCCCGCACAACGACCCGCATATGCGTGGCGCATTTCTTGGGCTGGACAACGAAACTGACGCCGCACGGCTCTGCGCCGCAGTGCTTGAAGGCGTGGCATTTGCATTGGCCGATGGCATGGCGGCGCTGCGCGATGGGGGCACACGGATCGCTGAACTCTCGGTCATCGGCGGCGGCGCGCGTTCGCTCTATTGGGGCTCGATCCTTGCTGCCGCGCTGGACACCCCGCTGGTCTATCTCAATGGCGGCGAGGTAGGCCCGGCACTGGGCGCGGCCAGACTGGCGCAAATCGCCGCAAGCGGAGCCAGCGCCGCCGAAGTCTGCACCCGGCCGCCGATTGCCCACGTAATCGAACCCGACCCGCTGCTCGCCGAACGGCTTGCCCCCAAGCTGGAAAAATTCCGCGCGGCCTATCCCACGCTCAAATCGCTCTGAAAGGAATGCCGATGTCTGCCGACTATTTCGCCTCGTTCGATACCGTCCGCTATGAAGGCCCGGACAGCGCAAATGACTTTGCCTATCGCTGGTACGACAAAGACCGCGTAGTGCTGGGCAAGAGCATGGAAGACCAGCTGCGCTTCGCGGTGTGCTTCTGGCACAGCTTCTGCTGGCCGGGGAGCGATGTATTCGGCGCGGGCACGTTCAATCGCCCCTGGCATGCCGGGCCCAACGATGCGGTCCGTGCTGCCGCGAAGCGCGAGGCAGCTCTGGCATTCGTCGAAAAACTCGACGTGCCATTCTACTGCTTCCACGATGTCGATGTCATGGCCGATGCGGACGATGCCTCAGGCTTCCGCAGCAGCTTCGCCGAAGCAGTCGATCACCTCGAAGCGTTGCAGGCCAGGCATGGCCGCAAGCTGCTGTGGGGCACCGCCAACCTGTTCAGCCACCCGCGTTACATGGCGGGCGCAGCGACCAATCCCGATCCCGAAGTCTATGCCTGGGCAGCGCTGCAGGTCCGCGACGCACTCGATGCCACCCACCGGCTCGGCGGCGCCAACTATGTGCTGTGGGGCGGGCGCGAGGGCTATGACACCATCCTCAACACCGAGATCGGCGTGGAGCAGGAAAATTTTGGCCGTTTCCTCTCGCTCGTGGTCGATCACAAGCACCGCATCGGGTTCAAGGGCACGATCCTGATCGAGCCCAAGCCGCACGAGCCGACCAAGCACCAGTATGATTTCGATACCCAGACGGTCTATGCCTTCCTCAAGCGCTTCGGGCTGGAGAACGAAGTCAAGGTCAACATCGAGGCTAACCACGCGACGCTCTCGGGGCACACTTTCGAGCACGAGATCGCAATGGCCCGCGCGCTCGGCATTTTTGGCTCGATCGACGCCAACCGCGGCGATCCGCAGAACGGCTGGGATACCGACCAGTTTCCCAATTCGGTCGAGGAACTCACCTTGGCGATGCTGGAGATCATCCGCGCAGGCGGCTTCACCACCGGCGGGTTCAACTTCGACGCCAAAGTGCGCCGCCAGTCAATCGACGCTGCAGACCTGTTCCATGGCCACATCGGCGGGATCGACACGATTGCCAGGGCACTTCTGCGCGCCGAGGCAGTCATCGCCGACGGCCAGCTCGATCAGTTCCGTAAGGCGCGCTATGCCGGCTGGCAGGGCGAACTGGGCAAGCTGGTCCACGCAAAAGGCACCACGCTGGTCGATTTGGCAGAGCATGCGATCCAGGCGAACCGCGCGCCTGAGCCCCGGTCAGGCAGGCAGGAATGGCTGGAAGGTCTGGTCAACCGGTTTTGAGCGCTGCCCTAGGCCGCCGAGCTGTTGACCCCCATGCTGGACAGGTAGCGCTTGATGTTGCGCGCGGCCTGCCGCAGCCGCTGCTCGTTCTCGACCATGGCGATGCGCACGAAGCCTTCGCCTTCCTCGCCATAGCCGACGCCTGGCGCGACCGCGACTTCGGCGTGGATCAGCAGCTGCTTGGTAAATTCGAGGCTGCCCATCTCTTTGAGCGCCGGGGGCAAAGGTGCCCAGGCGAACATCGAGGCCTTGGGTGAGGGAATATCCCAGCCAGCCCGCCCGAAGCTTTCGACCAGCACGTCGCGGCGCTTCTGGTAGAGCTCGCGGTTCCGCTCGACAATGTCCTGCGGGCCGTTGAGCGCCGCGCAGGCCGCTGCCTGGATTGGCGTGAATGCGCCGTAATCAAGGTAGCTCTTCACCCGTTTCAGCGCCGCGATCAGCTTCGGATTGCCCACTGCAAAACCAACCCGCCAGCCGGCCATCGAAAAGGTTTTGCTCATCGAGGTGAACTCGACCGCGATGTCCTTGGCGCCCGGCACCTGCAGGATCGAGACCGTGGGGTTGCCGTCGTAATAGAGTTCGGAATAGGCGAGGTCTGACAGCACCCAGACCTTGTTTTCCTTCGCCCAAGCGACCAGCCGCTCGTAGAAGGCAAGGTCCACCGTCTCCGCCGTCGGGTTCGAGGGGTAGTTGACGATCAGCACCGAAGGGCGCGGCACGGTGAAGGCCATGGCGCGGTCGAGTGCTGCCCAATAGCGTTCATCGGGCGTCACCGGCACCGAGCGGATTGTCGCGCCGGCAATGATGAAGCCGAAAGTGTGGATCGGATAGGAGGGATTGGGCGCAAGCACGACATCGCCCGGCGCGGTCATCGCCGTGGCCATGCTCGCGAGACCTTCCTTCGAACCCATCGTCATCACCACTTCGGTGGCGGGATCGAGCTCGACGCCGAAGCGCCGCGCATAGTAGTTCGCCTGCGCCTTGCGGATGCCGGGAATGCCAGCAGAGGCCGAATAGCCATGGGCATCGGGCTTCTGCGCGACTTCGCACAGCTTGTTGATCACGTGTTCTGGCGGCGGCAGATCGGGGTTGCCCATGCCGAGGTCAATGATGTCCTTGCCGGCATGGCGGGCTGCGGCTCGCATGTCATTCACTTCGGCGATGACATAGGGTGGCAGGCGCTTGATGCGGTAGAACTCGTCTTCCATGACCTCGATTTTCCGGGCTTCGCGCGGCGGGACTGCCGCAGACCCGTGTCTCTAAGCAGATAAACTTGCTCTGGCAAATCGTGCCATCGGCTCTATGCTGCGCGCTGCGGTGGATTGAGCGCCGCAGGCCAGAACGCAGAGGCGACGGTCGCAAGGAAAGCACTGGTCATGGCCGACGATCCCGGCAATCCGCACGGCCCCGCGGATATGTTTGCCGCACTGCTGGAAGCGCAGGTCAAGGCCGCCGAGACGCTGCGCGCAGCCCTGACCGACAGCGACGGCTGGAGCGCGGTGCTCGCCAGCTGGCGCGACAAGCTTCCCGCCGGCACGGCGGCGCGCCAGCAGGCGCTCTGGGCCGATCTCGCGCTAGACTGGCAAGCCGCGCTGGGCCAGATTACTCCCGGCGAGGCCGGGGCAAGCCTGGAAAACAACCCACTGCTCGGCGCGCTCGGCCAGACCTGGCGGCGCTTGTCCGGCGAGGCCGAAGCACTGGCCGCCGAAGTGCCCGATCTGGAGCCGGCTCGTCAGGGTCAGCTGCGCTTTTTCGTTCAAGCATTGGTCGATGCGACAAACCCGGCCAATTTTCCGCTGACCAACCCGGAAGTGCTCGAAAAGGCGCAAGCGAGCGGCGGCGAAAGCCTGGTCAAGGGGATGGAACACCTGCTCGAGGATCTCCGGCGCGGCCAGCTGACCCACAGCGATCCGGGCGCCTTCCGCATTGGCGAGACGATTGCGGCGAGCCCTGGCAAAGTTGTCCACCAGACGCCGCTTTATGAGCTGATCCACTATGCGCCGGCCACCGATAAAGTGCTCAGCGTCCCGCTGGTGATCTTCCCCCCATGGATCAACCGGTTCTACATCCTCGACCTCAACCCCGCGAAGAGCTTCGTGCGCTGGGCGGTGGAACAGGGCATTTCGGTGTTCATGGTCTCGTGGAAGTCAGCCGACGAGACCATGGCCGAGGTAATCTGGGACGATTACATCGCCGCCGAGATCGATGCCATCGACACTATTCGCACGGCGCTCGATGAGCCCGCTGTGCACGCAATCGGTTACTGCGTGGCGGGAACCACGCTGGCGGCAACCCTCGCGATTCTGGCGCGGCGCGGCGATGCGTCAAAAGTCGCCAGCGCGACATTCTTCACCGCGCAGGTCGATTTCGAGGCGGCGGGCGATCTCAAGCATTTCGTCGACGATGCCCAGATCGCACTGATCGAAAAGCTCGCTCCCAAGGGCTATCTTGACGGGCGGATCATGGCGGCAACATTCAATCTGCTGCGCGGGCGCGAACTGATCTGGCAGCCGGCAGTGAAGCACTACCTGCTTGGCGAGGATCGCCCGGCCTTCGATTTGCTCCACTGGAACGGCGATGTCACCAATCTGCCGGCTAAGTGGCACGCGGCCTATTTGCGTGATCTCTACCGCGACAACCGGCTGGTGGTGGCCGATTCGCTAAGCGCTTTGGGCACTCCGATCGATCTCGCCCGTATCGCCACGCCCTGCTACATTCAGGCCGGCCGCGAAGACCATATCGCCCCGCCGATAAG
>JANLSP010000268.1:0-3743 GCA_031362485.1 Novosphingobium sp. | reverse complement strand
GACCATGGTGCCAAGATCAAGCTGCTGGGCGAGTGTCTTGTTGAACTCCGCATTGCGCTCGTAGCTCGACACCGCGACGACTACGCCCCGCGTGCCCCGCACGAACACATCACGGCCATCCTTCTCGCAGCGCACCCCGACGACCCGCGTTCCATCGGCAATCAGTTCGACTGCGTTCATGCCGGTGAGCAGCGGAATCCCCCGGTCGAGCGCGCCTTTGACGAACGCGGCGGCAAGGCCTGCGCCAAGGCAGCGGATATCATTTGCCAACCGCTCGCCCATCAGCGCGAAATCCCATTTCGCCATGTTCGCCGAGCCGCCGGGCTCCATCATGTCTGGGTGGGTCATGCCGTAGGGCACGACAGGCGAGACGCGGGTGCGCTCCTGCCATTCGCCGAGCGTCTTGGCATCGAACGGCTCGATTTCCAGCAGGCGGCCTTCCTTTACCGCATCGTTGTTGTGGCCATAGTAATAGTCGGGGCAATTGCGGATCACCATCATCTTCAGGCCGATGGCGGAAGTGAACCAGCGCAGCGCCTCGCGGGCATGGACGGTCAGATTGAGCGTGGCGAGGTCTTCGTTGTAGCCCATCGCCAGCCGCTTGAGATAGCGGAAGCCGCTGTCGGGCGAATCCTCGATGCCGAGTTCAGCCTCCAGATCGCTTCCCGGAATCCAGCATTCGCCGAGCGAAAGTGCGGTAACGCCGCCGAGCAAATCGGCGCGTTCGAGCACGACGGCGCTGGCGCCGTGATCGTGCGCAGTGATCGCAGCGCCAAGGCCGCCGATCCCGGAGCCGATTGCCACCAGATCGACTTCGATATCCCACTTTTCGGGCAAATTGCGCAGCATCTCTCATCCCGTCCGAATCGGAGTTTATTACCTTTATCGTTTCATTAGCTGAAAAAAGGGCGGGTGTCACGCCGGATGGATGCCAAGAATGATCGTATTAAGCTCCTCAATGGTTTCAAATAGTCCATGGTCTGGCCAACGCTCAGTCGTCGCCCTCGCTGCCGTCCTCGTTCGCCATCCAGTGGACGAAGCGGTGGAGCGCATACATCGCGTCGTGCGGATTGCCGACGGCGCTGGGGCCGGCTTCGCCGAGCCGGACAATGCGCTGGGCGCCGCCGCTGGAGAGGTGATCGCGCAGTTCGGGCATACGGCCGAACGGATAGACGCCGACGGTTTGCGTCGCGACGTTCACATATTTCATCGCCTGCATCAGATCGGGCACGCAGACGACATTGCTGGTCTTGCGCAAGGGGTGGAAATCGACCGGCTCGTCCGAGCGGATGGCAACGCCGCGCCCGTCGCTCTTGCCGAAGACGCCGTATTCGTCGTCCATCATGCGCAGCACGTCGATCTGCTCTTTCAGTTCCATGTCGAGCGGGCGCGGTTCGCCTTCGTTCATGCGGTCGATCCGCAGTCGCTCGGCGAGGGCCCTGGCATAGCGGTCACCCGTTTCGGCATCGGCTTCGAGAAAGGTGAAGCGGCTGCACACGCAGGCTTCCTGGTTCAGGATCGAGACGTCGCGCGCGTTGAGCTCGGCGGCTTCGGCGAGGCTTTCCTCGCTGGCAAAAGCCTCCTTGCCGACCATCGAGATCGAGGTCTTGGGATCGAAGGAGACCAGCTGGAAGCCGGGGCCGATGTATTTCATCACATTGTTGATCGCATCGCCGCCGCCCCATGCGACCAGTTTGTCGAAGTACTGCGGGCGATAGAGCACGCGCTCCACTGCATCGTCGCCGCCGCGCCAGTAGACCGCGCTCATTGACCTGACGACCGGATGGTCAGGATCGATATCGGCCATGGTGCGCAGGAAGGCGACCGTGGAGAAAGGATCAGCTGAGGCCATCTTGAACAGACTGACCGATTTGACCAGTGCCGACTGGGCGATCGAGCGGATGCCCATGCCCGGCGAATTGCCCGGCAGCACGTGGACCAGCCGCGGCGCGAACGCGCGGATGAAACTGCGCCGGCCCTGGTGGTCGGTGTGCGGCACCCATTCGTCGAGCGCCTTGGGATTGGGGAAGTTCTGCTCGAGCACTTCTTCCAGAACCTTGCGGTTGAGATAGTCGGTCGCGTGCAGCATCTGGTGCTCGATTACGCTGCGCGGGGCGAGGCTGACTTTGGCCATCCGGTCGATACAGGCCTCGACATAGGGGTTCTTGCCGTCGGTCAGCCGCTGGCCGGCCTCGACGAGGAAATCGATAATCTCGCTGGTCGGCACATTGAGCAGCGGCGGCAGCTCGGTGCGTGGGTGGACCACGCTGTCTAGATCGAGCCGGGGCGTGGCAAAATTGACCCCGAGATCGCGGCTGCGCTGGATCAGGTCCGCGCCTTCGATCACACGGCCCTTGACGAAGAAGGGTGCCGAATCGGCTTCGGCACTGGCGGCAGAGGGCGGACCACTCAGATCGGTCAATGTATTCATCGGCTTCCTCCATCCGGTGCGGTGCCATGTGATGTTGGATTAATGGCTACTCAAGCGTTTCATTAATCCAACATGGCGCGGTCCGCAAGGGGGCGTGTAGAATCCGCTTGCGGGAGTCTACCTTTGTGATAGACATTTGTTCGCGGTCAAATGATGCCGCGCTCTGCGGGAGTATTGCCTGTGCCTCGCTTCACCTCATCCATCGCTATCGCTTGCGTGTTGCTCGCCGCCTGTTCGCAGGCGCCTCGCAATGACGAGAGGTCTGTAACCTCCGTGGACGTTCGGGAAGAGGCGGCAGGCGGTGCGCGTGACAGCGCCGCTGCGCCTGCCATGGCCCCGCCCGGAATTTCGCCCAACGCGGCGCCCGGCGTAGCGTTCAACTATTCCTATGCTTTCGTGCTGCCCAGCAATGCAATCTCCGCCGTGCAGGAGAGCCATGCTGCGGCCTGCGAGAAACTGGGCATCGCCCGCTGCCGGATCACCGGGATGCGCTACAGTCTGGTCGATGAGGACAGCGTTTCCGCCCAGCTAACCTTCAAGCTCGATCCCGCGCTCGCCCGTGCCTTTGGCAAGGAGGGAATCGCCGCCGTTGAAACCGCCAAAGGCAAACTGGTCGACGCCGCGATCACCGGCGAGGATGTCGGCACGCAAATCACTGCCTCGCAGCGTCGCAGCGCCGATGCTCAGGCCGAACTCAACCGCCTTGATGCGCGCCTCGCGGCAGGCGGGATCGGCGACCGCGAGCGCGCGGAACTTACCGAACAGGCCGCGCGGCTGCGCGAGCAGTTGGCGGGCGAACGCGATACCCGCAGCACAGGCGAAGAGCAGCTTGCCAACACGCCGATGACCTACAACTACTCCGGCGACGAGAGCTTCACGCTCGGCGGCAATCCGGTGGGCGATGCGGCGGAGGGGGCTTGGGAAAGCCTGATTGCGATGATAGCCTTTGTGCTGATGGCGCTGGGCGTTGCTCTGCCGTGGCTGGCGCTGCTGGCGGCGGTGATGTGGGTCTGGCGCTCGCGCGCCGGGCTGTGGCTGCGCAGCAAGGTGCGCAGCAAGAAGCCAGAGCCGGCGGCGGCGCCGGGCTGACGGAGCTCAATCATCATGCCCTCGTCATTCCCGCGAAGGAGGAAACCCATCTCCTGACGCCGGACTTGCGCGCGCTGTTCGCTGCAAACGCGATGATCGTTGCTGGGTTCCCGCCTTCGCGGGAATGACGAAAGAGTTTGAGTGCGTAAAGCGCGGTCGGCTCTAACCTAGCTTGAACAGCTTCATCTCATTGCCTCCAAGGATCATCGCCTTGGCCGGCAAA
>JANLSP010000200.1:0-4674 GCA_031362485.1 Novosphingobium sp. | reverse complement strand
GGCCAGGGTCAGCGAGAGGAACACCAGATTGCGCGCCGGAACATAAGTCACCGGGATTGTGTCATCGAGGCCATGCTTGGGCACGGCAATATCATCGGTCAGCGCCGACCCGCCAAATGCACTGAGATCGAGCGGGAGGACAACATGCCGTTCGACTCCCAGATGATCAGCGATGGCAGATGCGGAAGCAAGTTCGCGTCGGTGCCGCTGGTTGTAGTCGATGGTCAGCGCGGCGATGCGATAGCCCGCTTCGATGGCAAGGCCGCTCGCCACCATCGAATCGAGCCCGCCTGACAGCAGCACGACCGCCGTGCGGCCGTCACCGGGTTTCATCGTCGTCATGTATTGCGGCTAGACGCAGTCAGCCGCCCGCGCAATCGCCGATCCGGCGCCCTTCGGCGGCGACGTCAAACGGCAGACCATCCAACACACCCTGCGAATCGATCTGCACCAGCCGCCCAGTCTCGCGGCGGATGTGCGTTCGGCCAAAACCGCGGCCGCGGCAGGTGTATTGCACAATCACTTCCGCCGGACTGTCGGAAACGATCAGGCGATCACACGCGCTCAGCATCGGATGGCGCAACTGGATCAGCCGGCGGCCATCGCGCAGACAAATTCGTTCCGAAGCCACGCGCGCATCGCGCATGCGCAGTTCCCAACTGCCACCTTCCAGCTGATCGAGCATCGCCAGCGCCTGGCGCTGCGCCGCTGCCGAAGCGGTCAGACCCACTGCCGTGGTCAATGCCACAGCCATCAGGGCCGCGGGAACCCGCAGCCGGCGAATGACAGAATCAACAAAGCCCCCGCTATGCATGAAAAGTCACCTACGAATCTTCCCGGACGACTATTGTATCAAATTGCCGCCTTGCGACCAAGTGTTGCATGCAAGCGATGAATGGTGCGTTTACACCGGAATCTTGAAGACCCGCGAGCAAAACGCACAGTCCACTCCGACCAGGCCATCTTCGCCGCGCATCTCGGCGCGTTCGGCCTCGGGGAAACGCGAGAGAACTTGCCGGTAATGCTCGATCGTGCAGCGACAGCCGCGCTGGAGCGCCGCCAGCTGTTCGACCCGCACTTCCGGTTCTTCATGAAACAGACGCCAGACCAACGATTCGAGGCTGAGCGAACGGTCGACCAGCTCCTCGTGGCGGATGCTGCCGGCCAGCACTGAGACATGTTCCCATTCAGGGTGATCCAGCCGGACGTGCAGCCGCTCGCGCCCTTCTTCGCCTTCGGCCAGATGCTGCACCAGCAGCCCGGCCGCGACACACTTGCGGCCATTCCACTTGACCGCAGTACGAATCAGCGTCGGCACCTGTTCGGACTGGGCGAAATAGCTCTCGCAGGCCTGTGACAGCGTATCCCCGTCGAGCGGGACAATGCCCTGATAGCGCTGCCCGGTGACCGCGTAATCAAAGGTGATCGCGAGATAAGCCTTGCCGAAAAGCGCATAGAGCGACGGATTGGCACCCAGCATGGCCAGCCGGTCGGCATCGTGGCGGACATAACCGCGCAGTTCGCCGTTGCGGTAATCGCAGACCAGCAGCTCGACGATGCCGCCTTCGGTCTGCGCCTGCATGGTCAGCTGACTGGCTTCATCCTTGAGCAGCGAGCCGATCAGCGCGGCCAGCACCAGTGCTTCGGCCAGCAGGTGCCGGATCGGCGGGGGATAGTCGTGCGCATGCAGCACGGTGTCGAGCGCCGGGCCCAGCCGCACAATCCGCCCGCGCGCGTTGCGCATGGGCAATGTAAAGCCCAGCAGCCGGTCAAAGCCGGTCTCGTCCGGCGGAACTGATCCCGCAGAAGGCGTGGCCGGGCTCACAGCTGGCCGAAGATCCAGCGCAGCACAGATTTCTGCGCATGGATGCGGTTCTCCGCCTCGTCCCAAATCAGCGACTGCGCGCCATCGATCACACCGTCCGTCACTTCCTCGCCGCGGTGCGCGGGCAGGCAGTGGAGGAACAAGGCCCCCGGTGAAGCCTGTGCCATCAGCGCTTCGTTCACCTGAAACGGCGCCATCGCCGCAACCTTGTTGCGCGCGTGTTCCTGCCCCATCGACACCCAGGTATCGGTCACGACCACGTCAGCCCCGCGCACCGCTTCGACAGCATCGCGGGTCAGCGTGATCGCCGCCCCGGCTTTTCGGGCGCGTTCGACGAAGCCGGCATCGGGCTCATAGCCCTGCGGCACGCCAGCGCGGACATTGAATTTGAGCAGTCCCGCCGCCTCAACGATCGAATTGAGCACATTGTTGCCATCGCCAAGCCATGCCAGCTCCAACCCCGGCAACGCCTTGCCGTGTTCCAGCAAAGTGAGCAGGTCGGCCATGATCTGGCAGGGGTGCGACTGGTCGGTCAGGCCATTGATCACCGGCACGGACGCATGCGCGGCGAGCTCTTCAATCTTGGCGTGATCGTCGGTGCGCAGCATGATCGCATCCGCCATGCGGCTGAGCACCCGCGCGGTATCGGCAATCGTTTCGCCACGACCCAGCTGCATCGAGCCCGCTTCCATCACCAGCGCACTGCCGCCAAGCTGGCGCATTGCCATGTCGAACGAAACGCGGGTGCGGGTCGAGCTTTTCTCGAAGATCATCGCCAGCACGCGGCCTGCCAGTGGCGCATCAGCGTCAGCGAGGCCTTTCGGCCAGCCCGCCCGCGCCGCCTTGCGGTCCAGCCCATCATTCAGCATCGCCGCAATGGCATCGCCCCCGGCATCTGAAAGATTGACGAAATGCCGGGTCATGCCGGTGCTCCTGCTGGCTGATAGCTCGCCGCGGCCGCCGAAAGCCGTTCCATGAATTCGTCAACATGCTCATCACCGATCACCAGCGGCGGCACGATCCGCACGACATTTTCGCCCGCCGAGACGGTTAGCAGCCCGTGGTTATCGCGCATATGCGCCACGAATTCGCGCGGCTCGGCAGCCAGCTTCAGCCCCAGCATCAGCCCGCGCCCGCGCACTTCGACGAAGAGCTCGGGATAGTTGCCGATGAACTGTTCCATGCGGGCCGCAAGCTTGGCGCCCTTGTCGCGCACATTGGCGAGGATATCCTCTGCCGCAAAGGCATCGAGCACTGCCTCGCCCGCCGCCATGGCGAGAGGATTGCCGCCGTAGGTCGAGCCGTGCGTGCCCGCAGTCATGCCGCGCGCGGCCTTTTCGGTGGCGAGACAGGCACCCAGCGGGAAGCCGCCGCCAATACCCTTGGCGGTCGCCAGAATATCGGGGGCAATGCCGTAATGCTCGTGTGCATAGAAGGTGCCGCAGCGGCCGACGCCGCACTGCACTTCGTCGAACACCAGCATCAGGTCGTTGGCATCGGCAAGTTCGCGCAGGCCTTTGATGAATGCATCGGAACCGATCCGTACGCCGCCTTCGCCCTGCACTGGCTCGACCAGGAAGCCCGCCGTGCGCGGCCCGATGGCCGCCTCGGCCGCGGCCAGATCGTCGAAATCGACATAAGTGAAGCCGGGCAGCAGCGGCTTGAAGCCCTTGTGCATTTTTTCCTGATTCGACGCGCTGATCGTTGCCATGGTCCGGCCATGGAATGCGTTGTTGAAGGTGATCAACTCGAATCGGTCGGGATTGCCGCCCTGCTGATGATAGGCGCGCGCGGTCTTGATCGCGCATTCAACCGCCTCGGCACCCTAATTGGTGAAGAACACCGTGTCGGCAAAAGTCAGATCGACCAGCCGCTGCGCCAGCCGCTCCCCCTGCGGGCTGCCATAGAGGTTCGAGACGTGCATCAGCTCGGCCGTCTGGCGCTGGATCGCGCCAATCAGCCCGGCGTGGCTGTGGCCCAGCGCATTGACGGCGATCCCGGCAGCAAAATCGAGATAGCGCCGGCCATCCTCACCGATCAGGTGGCAATGATCGCCGCGCACGGGGCGGAAGGCACACCGGGGATAGACGGGCATCAGCGGAGTGATCGACATCTCAAGATTCCTTTGCATTCATTCGTATCGACAGACTGCACCGGCCAACGACAAATGGCGGCCCCGGAGGACCGCCATTGCCAAGTGTTTATGATGCAGCTGGCTCGCGGTCAATTTCCGCGAAGCCGGGGTGCGAAAAGGGGTCAGCCCTGACTCGGCACCAGGTTGACCGCCGAGTATTTGCCTCGTCGATCGACCTCGATATCGAATTCCAGCCGGTCGCCTTCATTCAGATTCTGCATGCCCGACCGCTCCACCGCGCTGATATGCACGAAGGCATCAGGCTGGCCGTCATCACGGGTAATGAAGCCGAAGCCCTTCATGGAGTTGAAGAACTTGACCGTGCCGGTTGCCCGCTCGCCGGTCAGTTCACGCTGCGGCGCCTCACGCTTCTCGACCGCGATGACATCGCCAACGACCACAAGATCACTGGCCGAAATCTTCCCGCCGCGATCCACCAGAGTGAATTCTAGCTGCTGACCTTCGGCCAGGCCCTCGAGCCCGGCGCGCTCAACCGAGCTGATGT
The DNA here is from genome assembly GCA_031362485.1 of Novosphingobium sp. GTDB lineage: Bacteria > Pseudomonadota > Alphaproteobacteria > Sphingomonadales > Sphingomonadaceae > Novosphingobium. The sequence goes on along the minus strand of JANLSP010000200.1, from coordinate 210 downwards.
GGACAAACACATCCTCGCCGCCGCCGTCTTGCTGGATAAAGCCGAAGCCCTTGTGGGCATTGAAGAATTTTACTGCGCCTGTGCCCTGGCCAACGACCTGTGGGGGCATGCCGCCACCACCACCGCCGCCGCCGCGCGGTGCGCCGAAGCCACCACCGCCGCCGCCGCTGCGAGGACCACTGTTTAACCCGCCGCCGCCGCCGCGACCGC
>JANLSP010000183.1:0-4318 GCA_031362485.1 Novosphingobium sp. | reverse complement strand
CTGGCAAGACGGTCGTCGTCACCGGCTCGGGGCGGCACAAGGGGTTGGGGCAGGGGATTCTGCAACGCTTCGCCGACGAGGGCGCCAATTGCGTCGTCTCGGATGTGACGATTACCGCGGAGGCGGAAGAAGTCGCGGCGGCACTGCGCGGGCGCGGCGCGCAAGTTGCGCTCATCGCCTGCGATGTCTCCGATGCGGCGCAATGTGATGCGCTGATTGCCGGTGCGGTTGCCGCGTTCGGCGGTGTGGATATTCTGGTCAACAACGCCGGCATCGGTTTCATGATGAAGCCGATGCTGCAAGTCGATCCGGCGGATTGGGCGAAAGTGATCGCGGTCAATCTCTCAGGTGCGTTTTATTGCACTCAGGCCGCTGGCCGCGACATGGTGCGGCGCGGAAACGGCGGACGGATCATCAATATCGCCAGCCAGGCGGCAAAAAGCGCCTTCCCGCATCTTCCCGCCTACGTCAGTTCCAAACACGGCATGGTCGGGCTGACCCGCGCGACCGCGCTGGAGCTGGGTGCGCACGGCATCACGGTCAATGCCATCTGCCCCAATCACGTCACCACTGCGCTGGGGGCGGAGCAGAACGAATACTTCTCGAAGCTGCTCGGCTTTGCGTCGGTCGAGGCCTATCTCGCCAACATGGCGGCGAAAAACCCGATGGGCCGCCCGGGCCTGCCCAGCGACACCGCGGCGCTCTGCGCCTGGCTTGCCAGTGACGAGGCATTCTACATGACCGGCGAGGCGCTGAATGTCAGCGGCGGCGAGGAGATGCATTGATGCGGGAAGAACGGATCGACTGGCCCGGCGGCGCCAAAATGGCGCTGTCGGTCGTGGTCAATGTCGAGGAAGGCTCCGAGCAGACGATTGCCCGCGGCGACAAGGGCATGGAGCCGGTCGACGAGCTCGGCATCTTCATCAAGGCGCCGATCCGCAACTACGCCAATGAGAGCAACTACCTCTATGGAATCAAGGCGGGCGCGCCGCGCGTGGTCAGGCTGCTCAAGGAATTCGACATCCTGGCGAGCTGGACGGTCGCGGCGCTGAGCCTGGAAAACCATCCCGAGATCGCCGAGGCGATTGTCGAGCTTGGGCATGAGCCGGTCAGCCATGGCTGGCGCTGGGTGCACCAGTTCAAGTTTAACGAGGAGCAGTAGCGCGAATTCATTCGCAAGGCGGTCGCCAGCATCGAGAAGACCTGCGGCGTGCGCCCGGCCGGCTGGCTGTCGCGCTACATGCTGACCGACAACACCCGCCGGCTGCTGGTGGAACAAGGCTTCACCTATCACATGGACGACTATTCCGGCGACGTGCCCTTCTGGGACCGCGAGGCAGTTCCCGGCAAACCGATCATCATTGTGCCCTATCAGCTCGACAACAACGACATGAAGATGTGGACCGATCCGGCCATGACCCCCGAACACTGGCTGGCTTATGCGAAGCGCAATTTCGATCAGGTCTATCGCGAGGGCGCTGAAGGCAACCCCAAGCTGATGAGCCTTGGCCTGCATCTGCGCATCATCGGCCGGCCCGGCCGGATCTGGGCGCTGGAGGAGTTTTTCCGGCATGTCCGCGCGCGCAAGGATGTCTGGGTGACCACGCGGCTTGCCGTGGCCGAGCATTTTGCCAAGGTCTGTCCCGCATGACTCTGCGCCTCGAAAAACAGGGTGCGGCAGCGCATCTGCTGATCGACCGCGCGGCCAAGCGCAATGCCTTTGACCTCGGCATGTGGCAGGCCTTGCCGCAATTGCTGGCCGAGGCTGCGGGTGACCCGCAGCTGCGCCTGCTGGTTCTGCGCGCTGCTGGGCCGGGCGCGTTCTGCGCCGGGGCCGATATTGCCGAACTGCTGGCCAACAAGGACGATGCGCAGTGGCGCGCGGCCAACCAGAGCGCAATCAACGCCGCTCAGTTCGAGCTTGCCCGCTTCGCGCTGCCGACCATTGCCTTTGTCGATGGCGACTGCGTTGGTGGGGGCTGCGGACTGGCGCTGGCCTGTGACTTGCGCGTGGCCAGCCCGCGCGCGCGCTTCGGCATAACGCCTGCCAAGCTGGGGCTGGTCTATCCGCTGCACGATGTGAAGTTGCTGACCGATCTCGTCGGGCCGGGACAGGCCAGACGCCTGCTTTATACCGGCGCCCTGATCGATGCAGACGAGGCTTTGCGCATCGGTCTGGTCGAGGTCTTGGGCGATGATGTGGACCAATTTGCCGAGCCGGTTCTTGCCGCCTCGCCGCATTCCACGCGCGAGATCAAGCGCTTCGTTCGCCGCGTGCTCGATGGTCAGACCGAAGACGATGCCGCAACGCTGGCGGTGTTCGCTGCCGCCTTCACCGGGCCCGATTTCATCGAAGGCACGAGCGCCTTCACCCAGAAGCGCAAGCCGGAATTCCGCTGATGAGCATAGCACACGGCACAATCCTGGGCGGCCTGTCGGTCGTGCCCGATCTCGATGCGGCGCTGGCCGGCTACCGCGACGTACTGAAGCTCGATCTTGTCCATTCCGGCCCACTGCCGCGCGATCTGGCGGAAAGCTGGGGCGCTCCTGCCAGCGCCGGGGCGCGTCACGCCATATTGCAGCCGAAAAGCGGCAGTGACTGCTGGTTCCGGCTGGTTGAACAGGCCGATCACCCGGATTTCGTTCCCACTACCAGCTTCGGCTGGGGCGCGTTCGAATGCACGGTTGAAGATGTGTTCGGCTGGCCGCAGCGGCTGCTGGGATCTCCGTTCAGCATTGTTGGCGAGCCGCGCGCGCTGGCAGGCATGGACGCATTCGTGCCGATGCAGGTGCTGGGGACGGGCGGCGAGATGGTCTATCTCAACGAGGTGTTCGGCGACATGCCCAGTTCTGACCTGCCGCGAGCCAGATCACTGACTGACCGCATCTTCATCGTCATCCTCGCCGCGCCGGACCGCGCCGGCAGTTGCCAGTGGTACCGCGAGCGGTTCGGTCTCGATCTCGGCGATACCTATGAGCTGGCCTACCAGATGATCAACAAGGCGTTTGGCCTGCCCGCCGATTTCATCTCCGCGATCACCATGGTGCAGGCCGGGCGCATGCCGATTGTCGAAGTGGATGACTATCCTCCCCAGACCCGTGCCCGACCGCGCCATGCCGGCATGCTGCCGCCGGGAAATGCGCTGGTGACGCTGGCAGTGCATGATCTGGATGCCTGCGAAGTCGAATGGATCACCGCGCCCGCCAGGCGGGAGGGGCTGCCCTATGCCGGGCGGCGCGCCGCGACGACCGTTGGCCTGGCGGGCGAGCTGCTCGAACTGGTCGAAGCGGGCTGACCCCCGCGCAGGATGATTCCCCTTGGCGCGAGTCGGACCATGCGGTTAGGCTGGCTGAACAATCAAAAAGGGGAGAGCTTCAGTGCCCGTTTCGACCGACGACTATGTCTCCGTCAGCGATTTTCTCGGCCGCTATTGCTGGCTGGTCGACGAAGGCGACGAAGAAGGCTGGGCGGCGCTTTGGGCTGAGGACGGGGTCTTTGCCGGAGTCATGCCCGAACCCGTGGTCGGCCGTGAAGCGTTGAAGATGATTCCGCGCGGCGCCTTTGCCAGCTCCGGGGGCAAGCTGCGCCATCTCGTCGGCAGCCTCAATTGCGACTATGACGGCGAGGGCCGGGATGTGATCATTGGCCGCTATTACAATCTCGTCACCAACTGGATGCAGGGCGGCGCGTTCACCTGCCTTGCCGCAAGCACCGTTCGGCTGCGGCGCAATGGCGACAGTTGGCTGATCGGGCGCAGCGATTCAACGACGTTTACCTGATTCACCTATTTACCTGAGAGGCCGCCTTGCCTTTCGGTGTGCAGCTTATAGAACAGGCTAACTCATAAGTCGGGAGAGAGATAGCAATGGAAATGGCCGGTGAGCGGCGTATCGCCGCACCTGCGCAGCGCGTCTGGGAGGCGCTGAACGATCCGGAGGTCCTGCGAGCCTGCATTCCCGGCTGCCAGAGCCTCGAAAAGCAAGGCGACGACCGCTTCAATGCCGTTGCCGAGGTCAAGATCGGCCCGATCGGCGCACGCTTCAAAGGCTCGGTGGCGCTAAGCGAACTCGATCCGCCGAACGGCTATACCATTTCGGGCCAGGGTAGCGGTGGTGTCGCTGGCAATGCCAAGGGCATGGCCAAAGTGCGGCTTTCGCCCGATGGCGCGGGAACACTGCTCTCGTACACGGTCGAAGCGCAAGTCGGCGGCCGCATGGCGCAATTGGGCGGCCCGCTGATCGATGCGACCGCGCGGCAGATGGCGGATCGCTTTTTTACCAAATTCGGCGAAGTGGTGGTCGGCGAAGCACCTCCGGC
>JANLSP010000169.1:0-1681 GCA_031362485.1 Novosphingobium sp. | reverse complement strand
GACATAGTCGGAACCAAGCAGCGCTGCATCAACCAGCGCTCGCCATGCCACATGCCCGCTGAACTGCGGCACCTCGGCATCGAACATCGCGTCGCGAACGACCGAACGCAGGCCGTCGGCTGCGATCACGACATCATGCTGAATCATTGTGCCATCGGCAAATCTCAGCGTGACGTCCGCGTTTATGCTGGCAAGCTCCGCCCCGAGCCGGCAATTCTCAACCCCAAAGCGTTCCACCAGAGCCCCATGCAAATCGGTGCGGTGAACCTGCAAATAGCCGGCGCCATAGGTATCGCGTGCCGTTCGCCGATCAAATGTGCGCAAATGTTCACCGGTCTCGCCGTGGAACAGACATTGTTCGAGCGGTTCATTGGCGTGGGCGGCGATCCAGTCGGCAAAGCCAAGCGCATTGAGACCGTGCGTCGCATTGGGTGAAATCGACAGGCCTGCACCGACTTCGCCAAACAGGGGCGTTCGCTCATAGATGACCGGATCGAATCCGGCTTGTTGCAGCGCAAGCCCTGCCGTCAACCCGCCAATGCCGCCACCAATGATTGCAATGCGCGTCACAGACCCAATGCCCCGGGATTGATGATGTTACCGGGATCAAGCTGCGCCTTCAGAGCCTTGAGCAGTCCGTCCTCGCGCAGCCTCGCGTGCGGGTAGAGCCGCCCGACCTGGAAATGGGTCGCGCCATGGCTGCGCATCAGGGCGATGATCGCGCTGGCCATCTCCTCGACCAGTGCCCGAGCAGCCGGATTGGCTGGCGGTGAAGCCGAACGGCGTTCGTCCTCGGCCAGGCGGAAGGCATGATGGTAGAGGGCATATTCGTCGCCCCAGTAAAACACTGGCTCATAGAGCAGACCGATACCCGCGATAGCCGCAAAAAACTCGGCAAGGCTAATCCCGTGCTCGGCCATGCGCGGAGCAAAACCGGCTTTCATCGCGAGGTAGGCCTCATGGAATTCCGCCAGCGCGCTCCAGGCAAAGATGCCATGGATTGGCAGCATCCGTCTGCCATCGGGATGAACCACCCGAAGCATGGGAAATGGATGGGCGCGCATCATCAGCGGCACAGTGTTGACCACTTCATGGCCCGCTTTAGCTGCGCCGCGGACTGCCCGGAACAAGCTGGAAAGTTCGCGAGTGTCGCGCGCCTCAACGACAAAATGGACGGTGTATTTCGCCTTGTCGAGGAAGCGCCTTCCGCTTGCGGCAATACGAAACATCCGGCCCAGGGCGGAGAGCGGATTGCCTGCTGCGGTGCCAATCCGCCACATCGACTTGATGTCTTCGAACAGATTGGCTGGCCCGGCATTCTGACGAGCCACTTCGGCGTCCATTGCGATGATCTCGCTCGCCAGGCGGCGCTGTGTCGCGAATCCGAGTAGATCCGTCATGGCGTCAAAATCGTCGAAGGCGAAAGAAAGGCCGCTGACCAGCGCAGGGCGCGGCTCGATTTCGAGCGTGACTGCCGTCTTGATCCCCAGCGCGCCTGCATCTTGCGCAAAAAGACCAGTCAGGTCAGGTCCGAAGTTGCGGTTGAACGGGGAGGTATCTGCGCATCCGTCCGATCCGGTGCGGATGATCTCGCCGGTGCCTGTCACGATTTCGAAGCTCTTGACCGCGTTGGCGGAAGCGCCGACCCGGCCCGAACCGAAGGTTACCGATCCCTGGCTTA
>JANLSP010000167.1:0-1996 GCA_031362485.1 Novosphingobium sp. | reverse complement strand
GGCGGCGCTTGGCATGTTGACCGACGAAGCCAAAGCGCGCCACGCCCGCTTGTGCGACCTCGAAGACAGCGCCGCCACGCTTGAGCGCACAGCCATCCGCGGCGCCTATTTCTGCTCGGGCTGCCCACACAACACCAGCACCCTGGTGCCCGAGGGTTCCTCCGCGATGGGCGCGACGGGCTGCCACGGCCTTGCCCACTTCATGCCCGAGCGGCGCACGATGCAGACGGTTTCGATGGGGCAGGAAGGCATGCCCTGGCTCGCCGCGCAAAGCTTCGTCGAAACCCCGCACATGTTCCAGAACCTGGGCGATGGCACCTATACCCACTCGGGCCTGCTGACGATCCGCGCCTCGGTAGCCGCGAAAAGCAACGTCACTTTCAAAATCCTCTACAACGATGCCGTGGCGATGACCGGCGGGCAACCCGCAGAAGGAGCGCTGACCCCGGAGCAGATCGTCACCGAACTGGTCGCCGAAGGCGTGCATCCGGTGGTACTGGTTAGCGAGGACCCTTCACGCTTCAGCCCGCGCGACTTGCCGCCAGGGGTGCGCATCCTTCACCGCGACCTGCTCGACAGCGTGCAGCGCGAACTCCGCGAGCTCAAAAGTACCACGGCCATCGTCTATGAACAGACCTGCGCCAACGAGAAACGCCGCCGCAGGAAGCGCGGGGCGGCGCCCGATCCGGACCTGCGGCTCTATATCAACCCGGCAGTCTGCGAGGGCTGCGGCGATTGCTCGGTGCAGTCAAACTGCCTCTCGGTCACGCCGATCGAGACCGAATTCGGCCGCAAGCGCAGCATTGATCAATCGACCTGCAACAAGGATTACAGCTGCATCAAGGGCTTCTGCCCCAGCTTCGTAAGCGTGGAAGGCGGCGCGCTGGCCAAGCGGACGTTCGACGATGCGGCGCTGGCGGCAATGGCGGCGAAATTGCCGACACCCAAAGTGCGCGATGTGACGCTTGCCCCGCAAGCGCTGCTGGTTACCGGCATCGGCGGAACCGGCGTGCTTACCGTCGGCGCAGTGCTGGCCATGGCTGCGCAACTCGAAGGCAAGGCCGCAAAGGTGCTCGACCAGACCGGCATGGCGCAAAAGGGCGGCGCAGTGACCAGCCATGTGCGCATCGGGCAGGATAGCGCCGCAATCCCTTCGGCAAGGCTCGGCGCGGGGCAGGCAGATGTCATCATTGCCTGCGATCTCATCGTCGGCTCAGCGCCCGATGTGCTGGCGCTTGCCCGAGCGGACACAGCCTTGCTGGCCAATGCCGATGTCGTGCCGACCGGCGAGTTCCAGACCAACCGCCATATGGATCTCACCGCCAGCCGCTTCCTCAGCGCCATCGCCAAGCGCATCGCGCCTGAAAACATCGCCAGTTTGCGCGCCGGGGCGCTGGCCAGCCGCCTCCTCGGCGATACCATCTTCACCAACATGATGATGCTGGGCTTCGCCGCGCAGAAGGGACTGCTGCCGGTGGGCCTGGACGCCATCGAGCAGGCGATCGGGCTGAACGGGGTTGCGGTGAAAGCCAATCTCAATGCGCTGTCGCTCGGCCGGCTGGCGGCGATTGGCGCAGATGACCTGTTCGCGCTGGCCGATGCATCCGCGCAAGAGGCGCAATTCCCGCGCACGCTGGCCGAAGTGACCGCTAGCCGCTCGCGTCTGCTGGCCGCTTTCCAGAACGGGGCCTATGCAGCGGATTACCGTGCGTTTCTTGATGAGATAGCCGCCAGGCTCACCGCGCGCGGACTGGGCGGGTGCGAGGCCCTGCTGACGGAGGTTGCGCGCGGTCTGGGCAAGCTCTCGGCCTACAAGGACGAATACGAAGTCGCCAGGCTCTACAGTGAGCCTGCATTCATGGCCGGTCTGCGCGACCAGTTCGGCGGCAAGCCCCGGCTGAAAATCAACCTCGGCGCGCCCTATCTCTCGCTGTTTCGCAAGGACGCCAGGACTGGCCGTCCGAAGAAAGTCGCGCTGCCCGGCTGGCTGGCGCTG
>JANLSP010000137.1:0-5483 GCA_031362485.1 Novosphingobium sp. | reverse complement strand
ACCGGAGTGCTCAGCCGCTCGGCCCCGGCGCTCAACCTGTTCGCGCTGGGCCTGCCGGCGGGCGTGCTCGCGGGCTTCGCCGCGCTGCTCGCTGCCGCGCCGATGCTGGGCGACCTGATGGCCGATCTCTCCGCCGCCGCGCTGGCAGACGTGCGCACGGTGCTGGTCCGGTGAGCGACAGCGAGACAGCGGGCGAAAAGACATTCGCCCCAAGTGAAAAGCGCAAAAGCGATGCAGCGCAAAAGGGCGATGTGCTTCGCTCGCAGGATCTGGCGGTGGCCGTCGCCATGCTGGTGGGGGCGCTGTGGCTCCAGTTCGTTGGCCCTTGGCTACTCGGCCTGATGGAGACGACGCTGCGCGGCGGGCTGGTGTGGGACCGCGCGGCGATCGCCGATTTTGCCCCCGGTCGGCTGATGACCGCAATTCTCATCTCGGTGTTGCCGCCGGTGCTGCTGCTCGGCGGGTTGGTGATGATAGCCAGCATCGCTTCGCAACTTGGCTTTGGCGAAGGACGCTGGGTGCCCGGAAATCTTGCCCCCAAGGCCTCGCGACTTGATCCCATGGCAGGGCTCAAGCGCATGTTCGGCGCGCATGGCTGGATCGAACTGGCAAAAGCACTGGCCAAAGTAACGCTGCTTTCGGCGATCGCCTGGTACTGGGCGCGAGGCGAGCTGGCGGGGTTGCTGGCGATGGGCCGGGCGGACCTCACCGCGCAGCTCGCGCGCGGCTGGCAGGCGATCACTTCGCTGTTGCTGACGCTGTCGTTCGGACTGGTGATTATCGCGCTGTTCGATTTTCCCATCCAGCTACTGCGCCGACTGGAGCGGCTCAAGATGAGCCACCAGGAAATGCGCGATGAGCACAAGGAAAGCGAAGGCTCGCCCGAACGCCGGGCAGCGCAACGACAGCGGCAACGCCAGCTTGCGATGGCCGGGGTCGCCCATGCCATGCGCGAGGCGCAATTCGTCATCACCAATCCCAGCCATTTCGCCGTGGCCATGGCCTATGACCCGCTGAAAGCCTCCGCGCCGGTTGTGCTCGCCAAAGGTCGCGGCGATAAAGCGCTGGCGATGCGCCAGCTGGCAGCCGAGATGGCAGTGCCGTGCCTGGAATATCCCGCGCTCGCCCGCTCGGTCTATTTCACCACGCGCGAACATCAGGTGATCCGCGAGGAGCTCTATGCCGCCGTCGCCAGCGTGCTGGCCTTCGTGTTCTCGCTGAAACGGGGCGAATCGCCGGCTGCGCCGTGCGTGGTCGTGCCGGTTGCCCTCCGTTTCGATGCCGAAGGCCAGCTCGAGGTGCTAGGTTCCTGAGTTATGGCGGTAAACTTTTATGGCTTTGTCAGTTTTGTTGTCGGTACCGCTCTTGCCGCAGCGCCTGCCAATGCCTAACCGACTTGTCCATGGCAGAGGCAGACAGAGCCAGAAACGGGCATTTCAAGGCAGGGGGGATGCTGGCGCCTTTCGCCTATCCCGCGTTCCGTTCGATCTGGCTTGCCAACCTTTCGGCCAATCTAGGTGCCTCGATGCAAGGCATCGGCGCGGCCTGGCTGATGACCAGCCTGACGCCGTCGCACCAGATGCTGGGCCTGATCCAGTCTTCCGCAACCATTCCGATCATGCTGTTCGGGGTCTTCGCCGGAGCCATCGCCGACAACTATAACCGGCGCTTGGTCATGCTGACGTCGCAAATCGCCATGATGCTGGTTTCGATAGTTCTGGCCCTGCTCACCTGGCTCGGCCTGATCACGCCCTGGCCGCTGCTGGCGCTCACTTTGCTACTTGGCATCGGCATCGCGCTCAATTCCCCGGCCTGGCAGGCTTCGGTGCGCGAGCAGGTGGGCATCCGTGATCTGCCGCAGGCAGTCTCGCTCAATACCATCGCCTTCAATCTGGCGCGCACCGTGGGGCCGGCGCTGGGCGGACTGGTGATTTCGCTTTGGTCGGTCACGGGGGCATTCGCGATCAATGCCATCTGCCGCCCGCCGCTTATCCTCGCAGTATTTCGTTGGCGCTCCACTACGCCGCGTCTCAAGAAGAACCCCATGCTGCCGGCAATCGCGACCGGCGTTCGTTTTTGCGCCAGCTCATCGCCGTTGCGCCGCATACTGCTGCGCGGGCTGGTGCTGGGGTTCGGCATTGCCGGATATCATGCCTTGCTGCCGGCAGTCGTGCGCCACCAGCTTGGCGGCAGCGAGATGGAATTCGGCGCCCTGCTGGCCGTGTTCGGGATCGGTTCGATTCTGACGGCGCTGGTGATTGGCCCGGCGCGGCGGCGCTGGGGGACGGAGAACGTGCTGATGGCGGCGACCGCCGGTTTCGTCATCGCACAATTGGTGCTCGCCCATGCCACCAGCATCGCAGCGGCCATGCCGGCCACACTGATAGCCGGCGGCTCGTGGGTCGCCTGCCTGACCACGGTGAATGTCGCGATGCAGCTGCGCTCGCCCAATGCCATCCTCGGTCGCTGCCTGTCGATCTACCAGACGATAACGTTTGGCGGCATGGCGATCGGTTCGTACCTCTGGGGGCTGGTTGCCGACTGGGGCGGCCTGGCACTTGCGTTGCAGGCCGCTGCGGTTTTTCTGGCAACGTCCCTGCTGCTCCTGCGCCTGTTTGCCCCGATGCCCGGCCGCGATGAAGGCCGCATTGATGTCGATACTGGGGAAATCGCGCCAATGTAGCTGCTTTGCCAAGTTCCGGCGCAACTTAACGAGATGTTTACCACGTTGCGCCAGAACCGCCCTACTAGGGCCACTGGGGAAGCCAAATGGACACGTTGCGCGGCAATCTATCGGGTTATCTCTCTCCCGCAGACGAAGGCACCGCTTACGATCACGGCGATGAAGAGAATTACCGCGAACTGCCACCTTCCGCCATTGGTCAGGATGAGCGGCGCATGCAGGTGCGCGCCTACAATTTCTGGGCGAGCCTGCTGACCGACCGCGAACTGCCTTCGATCGAAGACCTAGATCCGGACACTTTGCCCGATTTCGGCCCCAACAGCGTCCTGCTCGATTTTTCGTCCGGGATCGATGATCCAGCCATTGTCTTCCTGGGCGAAAAGCTGGCTGCCGAATGCGGCACTAACGGCCCAATTGCAAAGCTCTCCGACGTGCCCTCGCGCTCGCTGCTGTCGCGAATAACCGACCATCACATGCAGATCATCGCCAACCAGGCGCCGATCGGCTTCGAGGCGGAATTCGTCAACCACACCGGCGTGCCGATCATGTATCGCGGCATCCTGCTGCCGTTTTCGAGCGACAACGACACCATCGATTTCATTTTTGGCGTAATCAACTGGAAAGAAATCGCCGATCAGCAGACCACTGACGATTTGCTGCTGGAAATCGACCAGGCGCTGAAATCGGCACCAGACAGCTCGCGAATCGACGTTCCGCTGACCGACTGGGCCGATGGCCCGATGGACAATACCGACCGATCCGGCAGCGAGCACAGTCCCGACGCGCCGGAAGATAATCGGCCCGCTGCCGAGGACCTTACGCAAGAACTGGCCGAGGAGACCGAACCCGTGGCCGATCTGCCCGCGCCGATCTTTGGCCGGCGCCGCAGGGGGCTGGTTGCCGACGATGACTGGTCTGTCCCGCCCGAGCCCGAAGCTGCGCCTGAAGTGGCAATCGAGCACGAGCCAGAAGCCAACTTTGCCGAAATACCCGTGCCGGTTGCATTTGCGCCCAGCGAACCGGGCGATTGCGATACTGCCCAAGCCGAAGACACGCTCGACCTTTCCGCTTTTGCCGAAGTTGACGATACCTACCCCGAACTGAATGCGACTTTCGCCGAAGCCGAGGAGCCTTTTGCGCCAAGCGATAATGCCTTTGCCGAATTGCCTCTTGAGGAAGCGTTCGTGCCCTTCGCCGCCGAGCCTGCCGACATGGGCCTGGCCGACTGGCTGGCCGAAGCGCGCGAGCTGGCATATGCAGCGCAGGCTTCCGATGACCGCTCGCGCCAGTCGCTCTATGCAGCGATCGGGCGGGCCTATGATTTCTCGCTCGCCGCGGCAGCCGATCCCGCCGGATTTGCCGAACTGGTTGCCGATGCCGGCCTCACCGTTCAGGATCGCGCGCCATTGACGCCGCTGGTCAAGCTGGTGTTCGGGGCAAATTACGACAAGACGCGTCTGACCGAATATGCGGCAGCCCTTGCGCATGCGGGCAGGCTGGGCCTCGAGCGCGGCGCGCTGGAGAGCCATCTGCTGTTTGCCCCCGGCGGTCTCAAGGGCGTGGTCCAGGCCGAACGCCAGTTGCGCCGCGATGAAACCGGCCTGCCCGGCAGTAAATCCCGCGCCCCTGGCGAACGCCTCGCGCGCAAGCTGCGTAAACTCGATTCCCGCCCGCTCAGCGAAGTTGCCGCGCACGGCAGCGAATTTACCCTGCTCGTCGCCCGGCGGCTGGCCACCGGCGAAGTGGTGCTGCTCGGTGAAGTGGCGGACGATACCCTTTTGCTCGAGCGCGCGGCGCGTCGCCTCATCGCCTGATCCCGCAAATTCTGCTCCACCAGGAGAGCGCCATTGTTCCTTTGCGGGAACAGTGGCGCTTTGCGTTGGGCATGCCTAGATAGCGGCAATGGCTATGCCGCTTCATCCAGGGTTCACCGAAGCTGCGGTTAGGCTGATCCATGCCTGACCCTTTCCGGTTCCGCCTGCTGGCGCTCGCTTCGGCTGTCCTTGTGGCAAGCCAGCCAGCGGCAGCGCAGTCAGTCCTGCGCGACGCAGAAACCGAGGCTTTGCTGCAGGACATGGCCGCGCCGCTCGTTGCTGCTGCCGGGCTGAATCCGCGCAATGTCGATATCGTCCTGCTCAACGATCCTTCGGTGAACGCATTTGTCGCGGGCGGGCAGGCAATTTACGTAAACAGCGGCCTGATTAACGCCGCGACCAGTGCTTCCGAAGTGCAGGGCGTAATTGCTCACGAGCTTGGCCATATCATTGGCGGCCACACGATCAACGATGGCGGCGGCAAGGCGGCTACCGGGATCAGTATCCTCTCGCTGCTGCTTGGAGCTGCGGCAGCGGCAGCGGGCGGCGGCGAAGCGGCGATGGGCGTCATCATGGCCGGCCAGCAGGCGGCAATGGGCAAATACCTTGCCTTCAGTCGGGCGCAGGAAGCCAGCGCGGATGCCGCAGGCATGCAGTATCTTTCGCGAGCAGGTATGTCGGGACGCGGTTCGATCGGCTTCTTCAAGAAGCTCCAGAGCCTGGAATTCCGCTATGGCTATGTCCCCAAGGACGACGACGCCTATTATTCGAGCCATCCGATGACCGGTGACCGCATCGCCACGCTGCAAGACAGCTATGAGAAGGATCCGGCCTGGAACAAGCCCGACGATCCGGCGATCGAAGCGCGCTTCCAGCGGGTCAAGGCAAAACTCTATGGCTATCTGGCTGAGCCGCAAGCGACATTCGCCGCCTATCCCGATCATATGACTGGCGTGCCCGCGCGCTATGCCCGGGCCTATGGCTGG
>JANLSP010000130.1:0-2649 GCA_031362485.1 Novosphingobium sp. | reverse complement strand
ACGGTCTCGTTGAAGCGCGTGGCATAGGCCTCAATCTGCGAGGCATAGCGGGGAAACCGGGCGATCCGTTCCGGCACCATTTCCGCCAGCGGGCGGCCCGCATCGTGCTGGAAATGCCATTCCTCGGTAACGACAGTGTTGACGAACCATTCGAGCTCGTCCGCATCGTCGATCAGCTTGGCAAACAGGCAGCGCAAGTCCCATTGGACCAGCACCCGGCCGATGTCGAAAACGACGGCGGAAATTCGGTCAGTCATGTCGTGGATCCCCGGTCAACCGGGGGATCAGCGGATCAACCCTGGCGCGCCTTGAAGCGGCGGTTGGTCTTGTTGATCACATAAGTGCGCCCGCGGCGGCGAATCACGCGGTTATCCCGGTGGCGGTCCTTGAGCGACTTGAGGCTGTTGCGAATCTTCATGAAACCCTCGGGGCGGCATTGTTACCGCGAAAATCGAAGCCGGGCCGTTACGGAGCCTGAGCAGGGAAGTCAAGCCGCCGCAATCATGCCGCAGCGCGGATTTCGCTCAATCTGGCTTCCCAGGCAAGCGCATGGCCGACGATCGTATCGAGGTCGGCGTGGCGCGGCGTCCAGTTCAGTCTTTCCCGGATCAGGCGGTTATCGGAAATCAGCGCATCGGGATCGCCCGCGCGGCGCGGACCCATGCGGCGCACGATTGCCGTGCCCTTAGCGCGGTCAACGGCATCGAGCACTTCGAGCACCGAAAAGCCCCGGCCATAGCCGCAGTTCAGCGTCAGCGAGGCGGTGGGATCGCCAAGCAGCGCTTCGAGCGCCAGCACATGCGCGGCGGCAAGATCGCTGACATGGATATAGTCACGCACGCCGGTGCCGTCAGGCGTGGCAAAGTCGCTGCCAAAAATGTCGACATGGCTGCGCCTGCCCAGCGCGGCCTCGACCGCAACCTTGATCAGGTGCGTCGCACCCGCTGTCGATTGCCCAGTGCGCCCCATCGGATCGGCGCCGGCGACGTTGAAATAGCGCAGCACACCGAAATTCATCGGATGCGCCCGCGCGATATCGGCCAGCATGTGCTCGCTCATCAACTTCGACATGCCATAGGGATTGATCGGCACTTGCGGTGTATTCTCGGCCACGGGCGAAACGGCCGGGATGCCATAGGTCGCAGCCGTCGAGCTGAAGATGAAATGCTTCACTCCGCCCTGCACCGCCGCCTCGAGCAGAGCCCGCGTCTTGGCAGTGTTGTTGTGATAATACTTGAGCGGATTTTCGACGGATTCAGGCACTACCACTGAGCCTGCGAAATGCATCACCGCGCCGATGCCCTGACCTTCGATAATGCGCGCCAAAAGCTCTGCATCTTCGATATCGCCCAAGTGAAACGGCACGCTTTCCGGCACCGCCCAACGAAACCCGGTGGAGAGATTGTCGATGACTGCAACCGGCCAGCCGGCATCGACCAGCGCCAGCACGACATGGCTGCCAATATAGCCCGCGCCGCCGGTGACCAGGACAGGAAGTTTGCCGTTCATGATAGCGCCAGTGGCTAACGCCTATTGGTTAACATCCGGGCAATGCTTGCAAGTCCAAGGCGCAAGCGCCAAACCCGCGTGGCGCCTTTGCGGAGACCCTGCGATGAAGAGCCTGCACATTGCTGTCACAGCACTTGCCCTCGCGGGGCTTGCGAGCTGCGTCGCGCCGGTCGGCCCGGTTGAGGTCACGCGGTTCCATGTACCTGAACTCGCGCAAATGGGCCGCGGCCCAATTGCTGTAGAGCCTGCGCCCGAGCAGGACGGCAGCAGCCTTGAATACAGAACCTACGCCGAGGCCGTGTCGCGGCAGCTGAACCTTCTGGGTTACAGCGTGGCACCGAATGGCGCAGGCAGTCCGCAAGTCGCGACTTTGCGCATCGAGCGCCGCAGCTTCCGCCCTGATCGCGCGCGCAATCCGGTTTCAGTGGGGGTGGGCGGGTCGGCCGGTTCCTATGGCTCAGGCGTTGGTCTGGGCATCGGGCTCGATCTATCCGGTCCGCCCGCCGAGCACGTCGAGACGCTGATTGGCGTCACTATAAGGCAACGCGCAAGCGGCAAGGCGCTTTGGGAAGGCAAGGCGAGCTTTGCGGTTCGCGCCGCTTCGCCACTCGCCCAGACCCAGCTTGGCGCGGCGAAACTTTCCGAAGCGCTGTTTAAGAGCTTTCCCGGACAGTCCGGCGAAACTATCCAGGTCAAATGAACGACATCCAGATCACCGCGGCATTTGATTCCGGCAATATCGAAGTTCTTTCCATCGCGGGCAGCGAGGCGCGGCTGACGATTCGCAAGGACCGGGGTTCTGACTTCTTCCAGTGGTTCCACTTCCGCGTTTCGGGCGGCAAGGGCCGCGAACTTGTCTTGCGGCTGACCGGGCTAAACGAAGCGGCCTATCCCGGCGGCTGGCCGGGCTACCGCGCAGCGGTTTCCGAAGACCGCAGCTACTGGGGCCGGACCGATACCGATTGGGACAAGGACATCGACGGCGGCACGCTGACCATCCGCTACACACCCGCAAGCGACATCTGCTGGTTCGCCTATTTCGCGCCCTATTCGGTGGAGCGGCACCACGACCTGATCGCCGAGGTAGCTATGGCAGATGGGGTCGATTATCGCTGCCTCGGTCAGAGCCTCGAAGGCCAG
>JANLSP010000378.1:0-1720 GCA_031362485.1 Novosphingobium sp. | reverse complement strand
GGGGATCGCCATGCCAGAAAACGTAGGCGGCGCGGGGCTTGGCATTACCGAGGCGGCAATCATGATGCAGGCGGTCGCCGAAAGCGGCGCGGGCCTGTCGGGCGCCTCGGCAATCCACGGGCCGGTTTTCGGGCTGGAGCCCATCATCCTGTTCGGCTCCGAGGAACAGCAGCAACGCATGATCCCGCCGGTCATTTCGGGCGACGAACGCATGTGCTTTGCCGTGACCGAGCCCAACACCGGGCTCGACACGACCAGCCTGAAGACCCGCGCCGAGCGCGTTCCGGGCGGCTACAGGGTCAATGGCGAGAAGATCTGGATTACCAACGCCCATGTCGCCGACCGCATGTTGCTGATCGCGCGCACGACGCCGCTTGAGGAAGTGAAGAAGAAGACCGAGGGGCTCACGCTGTTCTATTGCAAGCTTGATCGCACGGCCATCGAGCACCAGTTGATCCCAAAGATGGGCCGCCACGCGGTGGGATCGAACATGCTGTTTATCACCGATCTGTTCATCCCCGAGGAGGACCGTATCGGCGAGGAAGGCCAGGGCTTCAAAATTCTTCTGCAGGGCCTCAATCCCGAACGGGTGTTGCTGGGCGCGGAGGCCACGGGCCTTGGCCGGGAGGCTATTCAGCGGGCGTCGAAATATGCCCAGGAGCGCATCGTCTTTGGCCGTCCGATTGGCCAGAATCAGGGCATCCAGCATCCGCTGGCCAAGGCCTGGATGCAGGTCGAGGCGGCCAGCCTGATGGTGTTCAAGGCGGCATCGCTGTTTGATGCCGGCGCGGATTGCGGGGTCGAGGCCAACACCGCCAAGTATCTTGGGGCTGAAGCCGGCTATGAGGCTTGCCAGACTGCGGTCATGTCGATGGGCGGTATGGGCTATGCGCAGGAATACCATGTTGAGCGCTATCTGCGCGAAGTGCTGATCCCCCGCATCGCGCCGGTCAGCCCGCACCAGATCATGAACTACATCGCCGAACGGGTGCTGGAGTTGCCGAAGTCGTATTGAGTTTCAAGGAACGTTTTGATGCCAATCCACCACCAGCCCAGCACCGCCCGCTCCTGGCTGTTTGCCCCCGGCGACAGTGAAAAGAAGATGCAAAAGGCGATGGACGGCAGCGCCGATATCGTGCTGATCGATCTTGAGGACGCGGTGGCGACCGAGAACAAGCCGCTCGCCCGGCAGATGGTGCATGACTTCGTCAAGGCGAACCCAGCGCAGCAAGCCCGCCTTTGGGTTCGGATCAATCCGTTCGATGGCCCTTATACGCTGGGCGACCTCGCGGCAGTCATGCCGGCGCATCCCGGCGGGATCATGCTGCCCAAGGTCTATGGTCGCGCCGATGTCGAAAAGCTCGATCATTGCCTTTCTGCGCTGGAAGTTGCGAACGGGATCGAAGAAGGCTCCACCCCGGTGATCGTGCTGATCACCGAGACCGCCGAGGCCATGTTCCACACCGGAGACTACAAAGGCGCGCCCCGCGTGGTGGCGCTGACCTGGGGGGCGGAAGACCTCGCCGATTCGATAGGAGCAAGCTCGAACCGTAATCCAGACGGGTCCTACAGCTTCACCTATGGACTCGCGCGCAGCCTTACCGTGCTGGGCGCAGCCACTGCTGGCGTGACCGCCATCGAGACCATCTCGGCCGATTTCAAGGACCTGGAGGCGCTGCGCATCCGCGCCGAAGGCGTCCGCCGCGACGGATTTCGCGGC
>JANLSP010000072.1:0-3631 GCA_031362485.1 Novosphingobium sp. | reverse complement strand
CACGCCTGTATCACGGCGCGATAAAGTCGACCGTGCCGCGATAGTTGTCCGGCGTGTCAGCTTTCCAGCGCACCGAGCCATAGGGTCGCGCCAAGCGCCGCCGCACGTTGCGCCCGCCGATAGTGCGGTTGAAGCTGTCGGCGCGCTCCTGGATGTCGAGATCGGCCTGGGTATAGCGGCTCCGCATGCGCAAATAGTCGCCCCAGGTGGGGCATTGATAGCGTTCGGTCCAGACCGCCGGATTGGCGATGTCGCGCGCGATCGACCAGTCGAACCCGCCGATCCGCTTGCGCAATCGCTCCAGATGGATCGCCGCCTGATAGAACTCGCGTGCCTGTTCGGGATCGACGTCGTATTCCACCTCGATGACAATTGGCCCGGAACGCATCGACAGCCCGAGTGCCACTTGGGGTTCGGCGCCAATTTCAACCGACTCGGTGTATTCTTCCTCGTTACTCGCCAGCGGCAGCAGCCATCCCAGGATCAGGGTTGCCGCCACGGCAATGCCCGAACCGACAAAGGCCGCGGTCACGTTGCTGTGCGCTGCGACAAAGCCCCAGAAGACGGCGCCGATGGCAATGCCGCCGGTCAAGGCCGAGGAATAGAGAGAAAGTGCCCGCGCAGTGACCCAGCGAGGCGCAGACAGCTGGACCGAAACGTTGAGCTGGGCGAAACCGACGATATTGCAACCGCCGACGAAAAACAGCGCCAGGCAGGTTAGCGGCAGCCAGCGGCTGTACCCGGTGACAATGAGCGCAATCGCCGTGACGATGGTGCAAATCCGCACAATCGTCTCGGTCGAAAAGCGTTGCCGCAAGTCGGCCATCATCAGCGCACCCAGCACTGCGCCGACACCTTGCGCACCCAGCAACAGGCCGAATATCGCCGCCCCCTGCTCCCCGCCGCGGAGCAGATCCTTGGCAACCAGCGGCGTGAGCGCGGCCGAAGCCGAGCAGGCCGCGGCAAATGTGAAGGCGCGGGTCAGTACGGTGCGGATCGGCGGCGAATGGCGCGCATAGCGCCCGCCCGAGGCAATCGCGCGGTGGATGCGCTCGGGTGGCAGGCGTGAAGGCTGGTGCTTGCGCTGCCAGGCAAAGAAGGCCAGCCAGAGCGGGACATAGAACAAGGCGGTGATGCCGAAAGCCGCCTGCGCGCCGAAAGCCAGCACGACAAGGCCGCCAATCGCAGGTCCGAAACTGCGTGCCAGATTATAGCTGATCGTGCCAAGACCGATGGCAGCGGGCAAATGCTCCTCGCTGACCTGCTCGCCGATCGAGGCTTGCCACGACGGGGCATAGAGCGCGACGCCTGCCCCGATCAGCACACAGAACAGCAACAGGATCCAGGGCGTAGTCAGGCCAAACCAGGCGATTACCGTCAGCGCCATACTGGCGAGGACGGAAAACCCCAGTCCGGTCAACGCGATCTTGCGCCGGTCGAACATGTCAGCGACCGCGCCGGCGGGCAACGCAACCAGCATCAGCGGCAGCATCATTGCCGTCTGCACCAGCGCGACCATGCTCGGATCATTCGACAGGCGGGTCATTTCCCAGGCCGCACCAACCCCCAGAATCAGCTGTCCGAAGCTGGAAAACAGGCTGGCAATCCAGATCCGGCGAAAGGTCGGCTCGCGCAGGGGAGCAAAGGTGGGTGAACCACCCTCTACCGCCTTGCTTTTTTGCACCGCCATTTTTCCGTCGAAGCCTTGTCAGATGAGTTGTCGGCCCTTCGCAGCATGCGCACCCGGGCGTCAAGAGCGGTATCCCTGCACATCGCAAACGGGCTTCCCTCACCAGGCCACTTGTGGTCCGGCGCGTCAGGCTTATCGTGCCTGCTTTGCGGACCGGGGAGAGTGATATGGTCAATGCGAATTTCAGGTCAGTGCGCAATCTGACTCTGGCCTGCGCGGCAATGGCAATGGCCACTCCGGCGCTCGCCGTTTCCGAACCTCCGCTGCCCGAATGGCGGGACTACATGGCCGAATTGCGCGCTGCCGGAGAAGCCGGCATTGGCGGCGTCTACAAATCAGGCAATGCCCAGGACCGGCAGGATGCCTGGAACATCCTGTTCGGTCAGATCGCACGGGGTTATCTCGCCGAAGTAACTGCCGATCCGGACCATCCGGAATTCGTGCCCAGTTACAACATGGGCTTCAATATTGCCGCGCCAAACCCGGACTATGTCTATTATCGTTCGCCGCTCGACGGAAAGGGCGTCTATCGTCTGCGCGGTCTGAAGGGCAACAATCTCTTCACTTTCATGCAAGTCAGCGGTCCCGTCATTACCGATCCCAAACAGGCCGCCGCATCGATGTACAACACATTCCGCCTGGACAAGATTCCGGGCGGCCTTGACGGCTCTTTCGACTTCATTCTCAGCGCCGAGCGGCCCGCAGGATACACCGGACATTGGGAAAGGCTCGATCCGCGAGCGACCGGCATCCTGATGCGCGCAGTGGCCTATGACTGGCTGCATGAGCGCGATCCGGTGGTCGGGATCGAGCGGCTGGATATGCCGGTGCGCCGAACAAGGCTCACGGCACAAGACACCGCAGCGCGGCTCAAGGCACTGGTCGCATTCGTCAAGCGCGACAGCATGGTCTGGTGGAAACACATGGCCGACCTCCAGGCCAAGAACATGTGGAACAAAATCGATGTGGAGCCCTGGGGCACTTTCCCCGGCCAGGTCTATCTCGAAGGGCTCTACCGGCTCGCCGAAGACGAAGCGCTTGTGCTGGAGACTTCGGTTCCGGCCAGATGTCTCTATTGGAGCTTCCTGGTCGGCGACATGCAGTTTCGCACCGGCGACTATGCCAACAACCAGGCCAGCCTCAACGCCTTTCAGTCGCGGCTCGACAGCGATGGCAAATTTCGTGCTGTGATTTCCCGGCGCGATCCCGGCGTACCCAACTGGCTGGATACCGGCGGCTATGCGGAAGGCGTGATCCAGGGACGATGGAACACCTGCGACAGTGCGCCGGTTCCCACCGCCAGGCTGGTCAAGCTTGCCGACCTGCGCAGCGTGCTTCCTGCCGATACGCCGCAAGTCAGCGCTGAGGAACGCGATCGGCAATTGCGCGATCGCCGGCTGGGGGCGCAGATGCGCCGCAAATGGTAAGCGCCGCGTGCCTTTTCGATTACGATGAGCACTTGACCGCTTGACCACGCTCGGCAAGGGAATTGGCAACTGGATTTTTCATTTTTAGGAGACCGCACGTGGCCGAAGCCTACATTATCGATACTGTTCGCACTCCCCGTTCCATCGGCAAGATGGGCAAAGGCGCGCTTTCGACGATGCATCCCGAACACCTGTCCGCTGCTGTGCTGGCTGAACTGCGCGACCGCAATAACCTGAACACCGCCGATGTCGACGATGTCATCTGGGGCGTCTCGGCCGGGATGGGACTGCAGGCGGGCGATATCGGTCGCAATGCCGCGCTCGATGCGGGCTACGACATCCGTGCGGGCGGCGTGACGCTCAACCGCTTCTGCGGCTCTTCGATCACCGCGACCAATTTCGGCGCGGCGATGATCATGGCCGGCGCTCATGATGTGGCCGTCACCGGCGGCATGGAAATGATGAGCTACGTCAACTGGTATGGCATGGAGATGCACAAGCTCGGGCTCGGCGG
>JANLSP010000058.1:0-3054 GCA_031362485.1 Novosphingobium sp. | reverse complement strand
CAGGATGTTCGCTGCATAAAAACATCCCGCAGCCAGCCCGACCCACTTGTATGTTGCGGACAGAAGGACGAGTGCCAAACAGATGGCTTGTCAAACTGTGGACCAGCCGGGATACACTCATGTGAGGTGCCGATTGGGCATGAACTTATGAACCCGGGGCTGACGCTGCCCGCGTCCTTGCCCTCCAGAGCGAGGGTTTGAGCAGTTCATGAATTGCCCGTGGCAGGCGGCTGCGCAAACCCGAAAGGTTACGATTTGTCGTCTTTGCCTTAACTATCTCTCTGCACCTCGTCTTGAACAATCACGCCGAGAATGCATGCCATGGAAAAGTGGCGTTTCATTTTCGCAGGGGCCATGCTGGCAGGCTCGCAGCTTGTAGCAAGCAGCCCAGCCTTGGCTGTCTCTGGGCTGGCGCTTCTTCCGAACGCCGCGTTGCTCGTCGGCAGGAACCTGACACAGACCGGCTGCGGCAATGTCATCCAGCCGGCTCTTGGACCAGGTTATACAGCAACGATGGCGACCGGTCTTGCCGGCGCAAGCAAATCGCAGGCCATCTTGGGAGGCCAGGTTAGCCGCCTGGCAATGATTTCCCAGCAGCAGGACGCTGGAGCCAGCGCTGCGCTTGCCAAGGCACCGGCGATTTCGGGCGCCATGCTCGCTCCCACAACAGGTACCACCAATTGCGGACAATTGGTGCTGCCATCCGCCACAAACTTTGTTGTTTCTCCCGGCATCGAACGCAAGCCGATGGGCTCGGAAGATTTTCTCGCGAGCAAGCGTCTGGCGGTCAAACGCACCGCTTTCGATGCGCAGTGGAGGCGGGTAAGCCAAGGCGGTGTGTCGCAGCGATTGGTTTCCGCGCTGGCCCAGACCGCCCCGGGCGGTGTTAGCCATGCCACGCTAGCGGCAGTCAACAGCTGGACCAATGCCCGCGTTCGCTTTGTCGATGATCGGGTACAATTTGGCAGGGCAGACTATTGGTCCGGCGCACAAGCGACCCTGCGGCGCGGCGCAGGCGATTGCGAAGACATCGCTATCGCCAAGATGCAGCTGCTTGCTGCCATTGGCGTGCCACGCACAAACATGTATTTGACGATTGCCCGCGACCTGGCACGCAATGCGGATCACGCCATGCTGGTGGTGCGGCTCGACGGCTCCTTCTGGCTGCTCGACAACGCTACCAACGAGGTCCTCGACGCGAGCCGCAGCTACGACTACCGCCCAATCCTATCCTACAACACTGCAGGAAAATGGCTGCACGGCTACTGACCCAATCGGTGCCTCACCGCCCCTACCGCTCGGTTAGCGCCTCGTCGAAAGCCCGCAGCACCGGTTTGAACAGATAGGCCAGCACGCTCTTGCTGCCGGTGATGATTTCGACATCGCAAATCATGCCCGGCATGATCGGCAATTGCCGACCATTCTTGACCAGAAAAGCCCGGTCGGTCTCGACCATCACGCTGTAGTAGGCTTGGCGCTCGACCTCGTCATATATGCTGTCGGCGCTGATATTGCGAACCCGACCAGCCAAGCCCCCGTAGATCGAGAAGTCGTAGGCGGTTACCTTGACGATAGCGCGGTCGCCTACCTTGATGAAGGCGATATCCTTCGGCGCAATGCGCGCCTCGACCAGCAATTTTTCGCCCACTGGCACGACTTGCATGATCTTCTCGCCAGCATTGACGAAGCCGCCCACGGTAGTGACCTGGACATCGTTGACGAGGCCGGTCACCGGCGCGCGCAGCTCGTTGCGTTCAAGCCGGGCCGATGCGCCCTTGATGGTCTCCTGATTGACCGCCAGCTTCGTCGCGACCTCGCTACGCTCGTTGAGTGCCTGCTGGCGGAAATCGTAGCGCGCCTGGCTGAGTTGGGCTTGCGCCTCGGCAATCGCTGCGCTGGCCCGTCCTACGCCTTGCCGTGCGGCGGAAAGCCGCCCGCGAACATCGACGAGCTCGCGCTGCGCGGTGAGCAATTCGGTTTGCGGAACAATGCCCTTGGCCGCGAGCGGCGCCAGCATGTTGACCTGTTCCTGCGCCAGCCTGGAGCTGCTTTCGAGCGCGCCAACTGTTGCCTGCCCTTCCTGCAAGTCGCGTCGGCGTTGCTCGACGGCCGCTGCCAGCCCGCTCTCGCGGCTGCGCGCGGTTGCCTGCCGCATTGCCGAGAGCTGCGCCTCCTCGGCGCAGGCCTTGCCCTCGCCGCAATCTGCGCCGGCACCGCCGCCCGAACCTTCTTGCTGCAGCCGCGAGGCCCGCGCGGAGAGCCGCAGGTTTTCTGCCTCGAGCTGGCCGAGCGCGGAGGACGACTGCGAATCGTCTAACCGGACGAGCAACTGGCCCTGCCGCACCAGCTGGCCAGGCCGGACCAGAATCGCTGTGACGGTGGCCGGCGTTGCGGCCTGCACCAGCTGGACTTTGCTCGAGGGCACAACCTTGCCGAGTCCGCGGGTGATTTCATCCAGCCGGGCGAATGACCCCCAGAGGATCAATATCAGCAATCCAGCGGCGCACAGGGCAATCAGCCTGCGGCTTGTGTCCCAGTCATCAATGCCCAAACGGTTGCGCAGTTTCGTCAAATATTCCGTCATTGCGGTAAAGTTTGTTGCGCGGGTTCAGCCGCGGCCAGTCCGGTTGGTAGAGCTGCGTCCTTGCCATGCTCGTCCACCGCCTGGCGATAGCGCGAACTGGCCGAAACCGGATCGGGGATCGAAAGTCGCCATTCCTTGGATACATCGAGCCGGCCGCCAACGTCGCTCGGCGCATGGCGATCAGTGACCGCCGGCGGAACTGACAGGCCGTTGTCCAAAAGGACCGGGCCGGCCAGCCCTTCGAGTTCGCCGGCCTTGAGGCGCAGGGCCGCGAGATTGATCATCGGTATCCGTTCAATCCCGCTGTAGCGGCCATCGAAGGCCGCCGAGCGGCCCCAATTGCCATTGAAACGGTAGAAAATGTGCCGTCCGAGTTGTTCAATTTTGGCGAGGTTGAAGGCCCATTTCGGCAATACGTAATCGGCGTGATAATGGGTCGCGGTGCCAACGCTTGGCTCAACATATCCGGC
>JANLSP010000048.1:0-2536 GCA_031362485.1 Novosphingobium sp. | reverse complement strand
CGCAAGAGCCAGCCCTATGATGCCTATGCGAAGATGGATTTCGAGGTTCCAGTTGGCACACGCGGCGATTGCTATGACCGCTTCATGGTCCGCGTCGAGGAAGTGCGCCAGTCCGCCAAGATCATGAAGCAGTGCCTCGCCGAAATGCCCGAGGGCCCGGTGGCGAGCGACGACCGCAAAGTCGTCCCCCCCAAGCGCGCCGAGATGAAAAGCTCGATGGAAGCGCTGATCCACCACTTCAAGCTTTACACCGAAGGCTTTCACGTGCCCGCCGGCGAAGTCTATGTCGCCACCGAAAGCCCCAAGGGCGAGTTCGGGGTTTATCTGGTCAGCGACGGCAGCAACAAGCCCTATCGCTGCAAGATCAGGCCGACTGCGTTCAGCCACTTGCAGGCGATGGATTTCATGAGCCGGGGCCACATGCTGCCCGATGCGACGGCGATTCTGGGCGCGCTGGATATTGTGTTTGGGGAGTGTGACCGGTGAGGTTTGTCCTGGCGCTATATCTGGCCGGCTTGGCGACGGGACTAGCTTGGTTCGTTTGGTTCGCATTGTGGGCTTTTGGAGTTTTCGGTGCGGACGCAAAAATCTCGCCGTGGCCAATAGTTGGAGCAGGTTTGGTAATCTTAGGATGCAAGCTGGCTGGCCCGCTGTTGCCAAAGGACAAAGTCTCAAATGGCTGACAACCTCGCCATCGCTGAGCAGATGATCGCGCATTACAACGCGCAGGATGCCGACGCCTATGTGTCGCTGATGACCGATGACGCCTGCGAGGCGAACTATCGCGGCGCGGTGTTGCGTGAAGGCAAGGAAGGCACCCGCACGGGCCTCGCCGCCGCTTTCGCAAAGTGGCCGCAGAACAAGGCCGAGATCCGCGAACGCCAAGCCATCGGCGATTATGTCCTGTTCCGCGAATATGTCACGCGCGGCCCCGCCAGCGATGGTTCGGAGCTGGTCGAGCCGTTCGAGGTGATCGCCGTCTATTCGTTCGAGGGCGACAAGTGCTCACGCGTGGAGTTCATTCGGTGATGCTCCACTCCACCCCCTCATTCCCCGTCACCCTGAACTTGTTTCAGGGCCCATCGGGCCGGATGTGCGGTGCTGGCCGAAGAGGAGCCCAACCCGCGGCTCGGCTTGCAAATTCACGCTCCGGTCACGGGGCGAAATGGGCCCTGAATCAAGTTCAGGGTGACGATGATTTGAGTGGAGCGTTTCGTGGCTGACCGTCATCTCGAACCCGATAGCCCGGAATTGCGCGCACGCTGGGGCAGCTTCGCCTTCAGCAAAGCTTGGGATGCCAAGGCCAAGGCCGCAATTGCCTGCTATCCTGCCGGGCGCCAGCGGAGCGCCGTGATGGCGTTGCTCGACTATGCCCAGCGCCAAGTCGGCGAAGAAACCGGCACGCAAGGCTGGCTGCCGATCCCGGTGATGGAATATGTCGCACAGCAGCTCGACATGCCGGCGATCCGCGTGGTCGAAGTGGCGACGTTCTATTTCATGTACAACCTCGTGCCCGTGGGCAAATTCCACGTGCAGGTCTGCGGCACCACGCCCTGCATGCTGCGCGGCTCGGACGACCTGTTCGCCGCCTGCAAGGCGCGCGGCATGAGCAAGGGCCACACCACCGGCGATGGCCTGTGGACGCTGACCGAGGTCGAATGCATGGGCAACTGCGCGTCGGCGCCGATGGTGCAGATCAACGACGATAATTACGAGGATTTGACGGCCGAGAGTCTCGATGCGGTGCTGGACGCGCTGGCAGCGGGCAAAACGCCGAAGACCGGGACCCAGCTCAAGGGGCGGCACACGGTCGAGCCGCTGGGCGGGCCGACCAGCCTCAAGCAGATGGTCAAGGCCAACCACGATTACCGGGGGGAATGGTGATGCAATTTGTCGCTGGCATAGCCGTCGCGCTTATCGTTGGTTTCCTCATGGGCATCACCGTTGGCTGGGGCTTGCTCCCCATGCTGGTCGCGTTCGGCCTTGGCCTGATGGCCTATGGGCTGACCGATATGCAGATGAAGAAGAAGGGCGGAGGCGATAATGGCCCTCGCTGACAAGGATAGAATTTTCACCAACCTATATGGCTACCAGCCGTGGAATCTGAAGGCTGCGCAGGCGCGCGGCGACTGGGACAATACCAAGCAGCTCCTCGCGCTGGGCCGCGATGGCATCGTCAATGAGATCAAGGCGAGCAACCTGCGCGGGCGCGGCGGGGCGG
Organism: Novosphingobium sp.; assembly: GCA_031362485.1. GTDB lineage: Bacteria > Pseudomonadota > Alphaproteobacteria > Sphingomonadales > Sphingomonadaceae > Novosphingobium. The sequence continues at coordinate 315 of JANLSP010000048.1, read as the reverse complement.
GGTTTCCGACCGGCCTGAAATGGTCGTTCATGCCCAAGGAGTACAAGCCCGAGCGCCCGGGCTTCCTCGTCATCAACGCCGACGAGAGCGAACCCGGCTCCTGCAAAGACCGCGAGATCATCCGCCACGATCCGCACAAGCTGATCGAAGGCGCGCTGGTGGCGGGCTTCGCCATGGGCGCGCGCGCGGCCTACATCTACATTCGCGGCGAATATATCCGCGAGGCCGAGGTGCTGTTTGCCGCCGTGCAGGAGGCCTATGACGCCGGGCTGATCGGCAAGAACGCCTGCAAATCGGGCTACGATTTCGACGTCT
>JANLSP010000700.1:0-2659 GCA_031362485.1 Novosphingobium sp. | reverse complement strand
GTGACCGGACCGGTGAGCCCGGCAATCGTCGCCACCGCGATACCGCGATTTTTGACGTGTTCGACGCGTACGCCGCCGAGCATTGAGCCCCAGTCATACTTGAGTGTCCCCATCAGATAGCCGGCATAGATCTGCTCGCGGACATCATAGATGTTGCCCGTATTGGGTACGAAAGGGAAGTTCGCGCGGGCCGCGTCGGAAGCCGCGCGCATTTTTGCCGGATCGAAATAGCGGAAGGTATAGTCCATCGGGATTTTGCCCAAGAACGCCTGGTCAAGCGAGAACTGGTTGTAGTCCGTCGGGATGCCGATCGTGGTGAACTGCGCGGCGGTGTTCAGCAGGATCTGCTTTTCATCGACCACTTTGGTACGCTGGTCGAACTGGAAGCCGGCCTTGAGAGTGGCCTCCGCGCCCAGGAACTGCGTCTCGCGGGTCAGCACCAGCCGGCCGGTATAAGCCTTCGTCGTATCCACCGCGTCGAGCACGTTGAGGCTGATGAGCGGCTTGGTGAACGTATCGATCGCAGTGACAGGGGTTCCGGCCTGGAAGCGGGTCGGGCTGGCGAGCTGCAGAGTGGTGAACAGCAGCAGGCGCGAGCGGTTCTTGTCGGAAAAGTCATAGGCAACCGTGGGGCGAAGTGTGCGCGTTGAGGGGCTCTCCCAAGCGGTTTCGCCAGTGACGGAGCGGTCGTCCTTGGATTCGGTGTAGTTGCCCAGCCAGTTCAGCGCCCAGCCGTCGCCGAACTTGTGGGTGCCTTCGAGCGTGTTGGTGAAAATTGATTGGCGAAAGGCGCGGAGCGTCGAGCGCTGGCGAATGTCGATGCCATAGATTGTGCCCGCGCGCGGAGTGTTGCCGATGCAGATGTCGGCATAGCCCGAAGTGGTGGGAGTGCTGGTCGGGGTGACAGTGCAGGCGGCGGTCGCCAAAACCAGATCGCCCTGACGGTCGTCGAGGTCGAAGCGATAGTTGTCACGATTTTCGTCGTCGGTGAAGATCGTATAGATTGAGCGCAGCGACACGGTGTTGTCACTGTCCGGCTTCCAGTCGAGCCGGCCGGTGACCGACCAGTTCTTGCGCGTCAGCCGGTAGAGCTTGTTTTCCGCCTCATGCGCCCAGAAGCGGCTTTCCCAGCCCGGGCGCTGATCCTGTGCCACGCGTTCGTAGTCGGTCTCGAAGTTGTCAGTGATCATCTCGCGCTTGTAGAAGGTGCCCGAGACCAGCAGGCCGATCTCGCCGTCGCCCGCCTTGAAGCGGTTGGAGAGCACCAGCGCGCCCTCGTATTCGCTGCGGTTGCCGAGCTCAGCCTTGCCTGCGCCGAGCTTGCCGGCGGCGTGGAAGCCCGGATAGTCGAACGCCGAGCGGGTTATGATGTTGACGTTGCCCGAGACTGTCTCGCCCGGCATGTCCGGGGTCACCGCTTTCGAGACGACAATCTGCGAGGCAATGGCGGAAGGAATCGAATCGTAGCGCGCGTCGCGGCCTTCGGGGCTGACAACGTTGATCCCGTCGAAGCTCAGCGTCGTCCAGTAATTCGGTGCGCCGCGCAGGCTGATATAGCGCGCCTGGCCCTGGTCGCGCTCAATGGCGATGCCGGGCAGGCGGCTGGCGGCCTGGGCGATGTTCTGGTCCGGTAGGCGTCCGACCGAATCGGATGCGGCCACCGAAACCAGCGAGTCCGAGCGCTTCTGCACTTCCAGCGCGGCGGCTTCCGATTCGGCAATCGGTCGCGCGCCGCTGACGATGATTTCGTTTGCAGCCTCGGCCTCTTCGGCATGTGCAGCAGTGATCGGCGCGGCGATGGCTGCGCCGCAAAGCAGGAGATGGCGTAGGCGCGCACTGCGCACTGTCGGAATTTTTGAACTGGAAAACATGGATGGCCCCTCATCGGCTTGATGCCGGGAGGACCTAGACCGCCTTCATGACTCTGCCGGGTCGGATCAGTGACAGAATGGCAACGAAGAGGTGGCAACCGTGTGACAAAACTATCCGGTTGCCGCCGAAAAGCGCGCCCTGCCCAGCAGCAGGAACAGCAGACTGCCGACAAAAGCGGTTGCCGCCGCGATCCATAGATAGGCATCGAAGCTGCCGGTCATGGCCAGCAGGATGTTGCCCCCGCCCATCGACAGACCCATAACGGCGGAGAGCAGGCCGAGCACCGTGCTGTAGATCGCGATGCCGAAATAGCGGGTCACCAGATAGGGAATGATGTCGCCTTCGCCGCCGAATGATATGCCGATCAGCGCCAGCGCCGCTGCGACTGCGGCAAAGCTGTCAAGCGGCGAGGCAAGCAGCACCAGCCCCAGCACTGGCAGGCCGAAGGCGATGGCGGCGATATGATGCGCAGGCAGAAAGTCCAGCGCGACGCCGGACAGGATGCGTCCGACGATCGAACTGACGGCAAAGACCGACACCAGCAGCGCTGCCGCGCTGGCGGGCAGGCCCTGAGCCAGCACGACAGTCTTGAGCTGGGTGGTCGCCAGAGTGAACGGCAGGTTCACCAGGAATATCGCTGCCAGCATGATCCAGATCACCGGGTTAGTGAGGATCGCGCGGTAGACGCCTTCGCGCGGGGCTGACCCGGATGCCTGATCGATAGCCGCTTCTTGGCTGCGCGAGGGCAGCAACAGCAGGGTGAGCACTGCGCAAACTGCGCAGAAAG
>JANLSP010000697.1:0-2883 GCA_031362485.1 Novosphingobium sp. | reverse complement strand
ACAGCGGACGGCTGATCTGGCGGTTTTACACCGTACCGGGCAGCCCCGAGGAGAACCGCGGCGATCTCACCAATCGGGCGGCGCTGGAAATGGCGGCGAAGACCTGGGGGACCAGCGAATACTGGAAGAGCGGCACCGGCGGCACAGTTTGGCACGGGATCACGTTCGATCCCGAATTGAACCGGATCTACATTGGCACGGGCAACTCCGGACCTTACAACCCGCAAAAGCGCGATCCGGGCGGCGGCGACAACCTGTTCCTTGCCTCGGTTGTTGCGCTTGATGCCGATAGCGGGCGCCATATCTGGCACCATCAGGTCAACCCGCGCGAGGCATGGGACTACAAAGCGGCGGCCGGCATGGTAACCGCGACGCTGACCCTCGACGGCAAGCCCCGCAAGGTGCTGATGCAAGCCCCAACCAACGGCTTTTTCTATGTGATCGACCGCGAGACCGGCAGGCTCATATCGGCGGAAAAGTTCAGCAAGGCGACCTGGGCCGACCATGTCGATGTGGAGACCGGGCGTCCGATCGAGCTGCCCGGTATCCGCTATGATAACGGCCCCGTGACCTTATGGCCCTGGACCGGCGGTGCGCATAACTGGCAGGCAATGGCGTTCAATCCTGAAACCGGCCTGGTTTACATACCCACCATGCAACTGGGCTTTCGCTTCACGCCCGAACCTGCCAGCTTTCAGGGGGTCGTTGCCACGCCGGACAGGTCCGGCGATCCGAAGGACGGCAAAGGCGCGCTCGTGGCCTGGGATCCGGTTGCGCAGAAAGAGCGCTGGCGGGTGGAGCAGCGCTGGATGTGGAACGGCGGCGTGCTATCGACTGCCGGCGGACTGGTCTTCCAGGGCGACAATGATGGCTGGCTGACTGCTTATGACGCCGATGACGGCAAGCGGATGTGGCGCTATGGTGCCGGGCTGGGCATCATTTCACCGCCGATTTCCTATGTCTGGCGCGGCACGCAATATGTCTCGCTGCTGGTCGGCTGGGGCGGACCCAATCCGTATGGCAATGGGCTTATGCCGACTGGCTGGCGCTACAACGCCCAGCCCCGGCGGCTGCTGACGTTCCGGTTGGGCGGCAAGGCGCGGCTCCCCGAAACCGCGCCTTATGATGAAACCGTCCATCCGCTCGACGATCCGGTCTTGGCGCTCGACGCATCGGTAGTTGGTGCGGGCGCGAAACTCTATGGCAGCAATTGCAGCGGCTGCCATGGCGGTGAAGTGCAGTCAGCTGGCGCGCCGGGGCCGGACCTGCGCGAATCGGCGCTGGCGCTCGACCGGGCAAACTTCACCAGGGTGGTGCGCGATGGGGTGGCGCTGCCCAGAGGCATGCCCCGTTTCGCCAGACTCAGCGATAGCGAGCTCGACCAGCTGTTCAGCTATGTCCGCGAGGCGGCGCGCAAAGAGCTGCGGCGCAAGGGCGGAGGCTAGCTGCGCTGCCAGTTGGCCTCGCAGAAAGCGCGGATTTCGCGGTCCAGCTCTGCCTCTTCGCTCGATCCACCGCCGAAAGCGCCATGGGCTGCGGCTTCCAGAATGTGCAGTTCGGCGGCGACGCCGGCTGCGCGCAACGCGCGGTGGAGCCGCACGGCGTTGGACAGGAAGAGGTCACGGGTTCCCGCTGTCACCAGCGTTGGCGGGAAGCCTTTGGTGAAATCGCCAAACAGCGGCGAGAGATAGGGATTATCGAGCGGAGCACCCGCAGCATAGAGCAGATTCGCCTGCATCAGGCTGCCCATGCCGTCGATCCCGGCATTGGTGCGGAAGCTGTCACCGGATTCGGTCAGGTCGACTTCGGGAGAGCCCAAAAAGACAGCTGCCGGCAGCGGCAGCCCTTCGTCGCGGGCGCGCAGCATCAGCGCCGCGGCAAGATTCGCCCCTGCGGATCCGCCGCCGACGATGATTTCTGAAGCTGCGTGGTCGCGCAGCAGCGCCTTGTAGAAGGCCATGCAGTCATCAAGCCCGGCGGGATAGGGGTGATCGGGCGGCATGCGGTAGTCCACCGCAACGACCCGCACGCCGAGGCGGCAGGCAGAGCCAGTTGCCATGGCCTTGCATACCTCGCCCGAGCCCATGATCAGTGCGCCGCCGTGGATATCGAGATAGACACGGCGGTCGGCAGGCCGGGCGCCTTCGGGGATGATTTCATAACCCCGCGCCGTGCCTTCGCTAAGATCGCGGATGGTACAGGGAACCAGCGGTTGACGATGCATGTACATGCGCATGATCATCGCGTCGCTCGCAGCGATATAGTCCCGCCAAGCCCCGGCATCATCCAGCGCGGGATAGCCCGGTGTGCCCGCCGCGCGCGGCATGGCGAGCCAGGCCTGTGCCTCGGCGCTGAGATGCGCGGGCACGGGAATATCGCGCGCGGGGACGCGAAGCGGCGCCGGATCGTTCATTTCAAGGTTCTCCATTCACGGCGCAGTCCTGGCCACGCCAAGCGCGCGATCGACCCGAACGTTGGTGGCGCCTGCCGAAGGGCGCGCGATCCGCTCAGAGCCCGGGCCGATCTGCAGTCCGTGCGGATAGGGTGCGCACAAGGCGCTGACTTCGTCGAGCCGGGCGATCTGGTCGCCGCTCAGGCTCGCCGTGATTGCATCCAGGTTGCTCTCGAGATGTTCCACGCTGCTCGCGCCAACCATCACGCTGGCGACGGTCGGGCGCTGCAGCAGCCAGGCCAGCGCAACCTGCGACTGGCTGAGGCCCGTCTCGCGCCCGATTTCGGCGAGGCAATCGGCCACATGTTGCAATTGCGTGTCGCCGGTCAGCCCGAGCGCCATATCGGCATAGCGGGCGCGGGCAAATGGCTCGCCCCCGCGGCCGAATCGTCCGGTCAGCGCGCCGCCGCCGAGCGGCCCCCAGACCAGCG
>JANLSP010000667.1:0-7331 GCA_031362485.1 Novosphingobium sp. | reverse complement strand
ATTTTGAGTCGTTCGCGTCTACCATTCCGCCACAGGGGCCCTGTGTGAGAGAGCGCGCTTAGCCGCGCAAGGCTCGCGATTCAAGCTGCCAGCGTCAGAACTGCCAGGCGAAAGCAACATGGGCAAGCCGCGGACGGTCTTCGACTACCCCGCCGCCCAATGCGCCCATCTCGAACAACGGCCCGGTCTGCGAAGTCTGGTAGGACCACGATGGCCCAACAATGACATTGCTGAACTGCGCGCCCTGCTTGCCCGGCGACCGAATGGCATGATCGCGAGCAATCGCGCGGCTGGAGGCCTGCATGCTTGCAGCAGGCGGCACTCCCCCATCGCTCAAGGCAAAGCTTGATTGGGCGAGCAGCAGCGGCGGCGCGGGCTCGGCCATGCGGTCAGCGCGCGCCGGCTTGGCAGCGAGCGCCGGAACAGCGGCCGCGAAAAGCGCGGCAAGCAGCAACCAGTTATGCGTCCGGATCACAGCCATGGTACCCTCGCGGCGCGCAGTGCACCGGCGAACCTTATGGCACTATTTGACTAAGATCGTCTGAACGGGTGCGGGTTATCGCTGAAATCAGACCTTCAGCGCTTCGGCCACCAGCTTGTGCATGCGGGAATGGATCGCATCGTTCCCGGCCAGCACCTGGCCATCGCAAATCGGCAGTGAACGCCCGCGCCAGTCAGTGACGAAGCCGCCTGCCTCGCGCACCAGCAGACAGCCGGCGGCGGTGTCCCACGATTGCAGACCGCTTTCCCAAAAGCCTTCATAACGCCCTGCAGCGACCCAGGCGAGATCGAGGGCGGCAGCGCCGAACCGGCGAATGCCGGCAACTTGCGGTGCCAGCGCGTTGTAGATCGCGCTCCATTGCGCCGGATCGCCTGCGCCGGCGAAGGGAATGCCGGTGGCGATCAGGCTTTCGTCGAGCCGCCGCCGGCCCGAAACCCGCAGCCGCTTGTCCTGCTGCCAGGCGCCGCGGTTCTTTTCCGCCCAGAAGCTCTCGTCGGTGATTGGTTGATAGACCAGCCCGGCAATGACATCGCCCCAGCCGCTACCGTCTGCCTTGCGCTCCTGCGCGGCGATGGAAATGGCGAAATGCGGGATGCCGTGAAGGAAGTTGGAAGTGCCATCGAGCGGATCGATGATCCAGCGCGGCTTGTCCGGATTGCCTTCGATCACTCCGCCTTCTTCGAGCACGAAGCCCCAGTCAGGCCGCGCGGCGAGCAATTCGTCATATAGCGTGCGTTCGGATGCGCGATCAGCCTTGGAGACAAAATCGGCGGGGCCCTTGCGGCTGACCTGCAAATGCTCGACCTCGCCAAAATCGCGGCGCAAGCGCTGGCCGGCCTTGCGGGCCGCTTTTTCCATGATGCGAATTATGCCGGAGATTGCCATTGCGTGAGGTCAGCCCACCTTGCCGACGTAAGTCCGCTCATAAACGTCGACGATGATCCGCGTTCCGGCGCCAATATGCGGCGGCACCATCACGCGCACGCCGTTATCAAGGATCGCCGGTTTGAAGCTTGAAGAAGCCGTCTGCCCCTTCACCACCGCATCCGCCTCGACGATGGTCGCCTCGACTTGTTCGGGAAGCGCAACCGAGATCGGCCGTTCATCGTACATTTCGAGAGTGACTTCCATACCGTCCTGCAGAAACGCCGCAGCTTCGCCGATGAGGTCGGCAGGGAGGTTGATCTGTTCGTAGTTCTCCTGGTCCATGAACACGAGGCTGTCGCCATCGACATAGAGGAACTGGAAGTCCTTGGTGTCGAGCCGGACGCGTTCGATCGTGTCCTGGCTGCGGAAGCGCACATTGGTCTTGCGTCCGTCGATCAGGTTCTTCATTTCGACCTGCATGAACGCCCCGCCCTTGCCAGGCTGGGTGTGCTGGGTCTTGGCGACTTTCCAGATGCCCTTCTCGTACTCGAGAATGTTGCCGGGACGGATGTCGACGCCGCTGATTTTCATGTGGGATGCCTTCAGTGAGAAAGATCGGATTTTCTGGCCAGGAGCCGAAGTGCCGCGCCCTTAGCGCGGGGCGGCGCGGGTTGCAATCACGCTTGGCCCCCCGCCTGATGGCATTCGCGCTTGTGTGCGCGGGCCCGCTGGCTGCCGCACCCGGCGGTGATCTCGAGACCCTGCCGATTGGCAACTACCTGTGCGAACTCCCGGGAGATGCCACCGGGCCGGCGGGTCTGCGCGTACCCGAGGAAGATTTCACCGTCGTCACTGCTTCGAGCTACCGCGCCGGCGGCGCGATGGGCAGCTACCTGCTTGCCGGGGAGAACCTGACCATGACCGGCGGCCCGCATCGTGGCAAACGCTACAAGCGGCAATCGACCGGGTTCGTCCGCAAGCTCGATGCCGATGGCCAACCAGGCGATTTGCGCTGCGTGCGAAGCAAACCGAACAACAGCTGACGGAATTTTCCGACAGGTGTGTTGCAATTGTTGCCGGAGGCCATATGCTCTTGTCAAAGACGGGAGAGGCAGATGAACGTCCAATACGGCAGAATTGAATCACGCGATGATCCACTGGTGCTCGGCACCGATCCGGTTCCTGCCAAATATTACTATGATGCCGACTGGTATGAACTGGAGCGCAAGGCCATCTGGCTGCGCAGCTGGATCAATGTCGGCCATGTTTGCGAATTGCCCGAGCCGGGCAGCTTTGTGCGGCGCGAGCTGGAATTCGCCAATGCTTCCGTGCTGATCATCCGCGGCAAGGACGGCGAAATTCGCGCCTTCCACAATGCCTGCACCCACCGCGGCACCCAGCTGACCAGCGAGGCCTGCGGCAAGAAGCACACCTTCAGTTGCCCCTATCACATGTGGACTTTTGGCAGCGACGGCGCGCTGATTTCCGCTCCCGATTTTGAGCGGTTCTACACCAACAAGGAATCGGTGGCACTCAGGCAGGTGTCGGTCGATGTCTGCGGCGGGTTGCTTTTCGTCAATTTCGATCCGCAGCAGAGCCTGCTTGAATATCTCGGTGACATGGCCCCGATGCTTGAGCAACTGCCCGTTGCCCGCGCGACGACGTTTCACGAATATGTCTATGACATCGATGCCAACTGGAAGCTGACTTACGACAACTTTCAGGAAAATTACCACTTGCGCTTCATCCACTCGAACACGGTCGGGCCGGGCGTGGGGCCTGAAAATCCGTTCGGCTATCCCAGCAGTTTCAGCCTCAATGGCAAGCACCGCACCCAGACGATCTGGGTCAATCCGGAGGGGCAAGTTTCGCCCACCATGCTGACGGCTTTCACCAGGGGCGCGATGCGGCTGGCGGCGGACGGTATCCTCGCTCACCCGATGGGCCGCGAATACCTCGCGCTGTTTCCGGCGTTTTTCCTGCTGTGCAGCCCGGGCAACCATTTCCTGCACAATGTCTATCCGATCGGCCCGGAGAAATCGCGCGGGGTGATCAGGCTTTACTGGATCGGCGAGGACGAAACGCCAGGCGTGCGCTATGCCCGTGAATTCACCATGGCGACCACGCGCGATGTCCATGCCGAAGACGTCGCGGTGATCCAGGCCGGCCAGCGCGGCATCTCCAGCGGCGCGCTGGACCACATCCATTTCCAGGAGAAGGAAATTCTCTGCCGCCACCTGATCAAGGTGGTCGAAGAGCAAGTCGAAGCCTACAAGAGCGAAGCATAGCTCCGTTCCCGAGAAGGGAGGGGGATTGGGAGATCAGCCTTGGAACTTGGCCTTGAAGGCAAGGTCGCGGTCGTAACTGGCGCGACGGCCAATATCGGGCGCGGTATCGCGCTCGAACTGGCTGCAAACGGTGTCAAACTTGTCGCAGTTGGCCGCGATGCCGAGGCCGGGGTCAGTGTCGTTGCCTCCGCCAGGCAGGCCGGCGCGGCGGAGGCTGTATTCGTTCAGGCCGACATGCTCGATCACTCTGCCCCCGCACATATCCTCGCCGCCGCCGAGGCGCTGGGGCCGGTTGAAATTCTGGTCAACAATGTCGGCGGCAATATCGATCAGGGGTTTTTCGTCGATTCCGATCCCGAGAAATGGCTGGGCGATATCGACCTCAATTTCGGCACCGTACTGCGCATGACTCACGCCGTGCTGCCGGGCATGATCGCGCGCAAAAGCGGCGCCATCGTCAACATCGGCTCGACCGCAGGCCTGGTCGGCGATTACATGCTGCCGGTCTATTCGGCGATGAAAGGTGCGGTGCACAGCTTCACCGTAGTGCTTGCCAAGGAAGTCGGCCAGCATAGCATCCGGGTCAACGCGATTGCGCCCTATGCCACCTTTGCGGCATCCCCTGAGGCCTACAGCAAGGGCAGTCGCTTCCATCCCGACAGTGGTTTCTTCACCAAGGGACCACCGATGAGCGAGGAGGACCGCGCCATGCGTCAACGCAAGACACTGGTCGAACGCCCTTTCGGCACGCCCGAGGAAATGGCAGCGGTAGTGGCTCTGCTCGCCTCCCCCCGCGCCGGATTCGTCACCGGGCAGGTCTGGCCGGTTGACGGGGGTTCGCTGACATGAGCGGTCTCGATGCCAGCGCGATTATCGCCCAGGCCGAGGAAAAGGCCGGATTCGCCGATCCCGAACCGCAGTTGCGCCGCAATCTCGAGGCGCTGACAGCATCGCTAAATCGCGACGGGCGCTTCGGGCCGGAGGGCCTCGCCGCCGCGCGCCAGTCGCTGCTGCGCGTGACCAACGACCGGCTGACCGCATGGCAGTGGCTGCGCGACTTCCCCGAAATCGCCAGCGAGCAGATTGCCGAGCCGGTGTTTCTCACCGGCCTGCCGCGCTCGGGCACGACCTATTTCCAATACCTGTTCGACAATGACCGCCGCTTCCGCAGCTTGCGCACCTGGGAGGCGATCATGCCATTCCCGCCGCCCGGCCACGACCCCGCATCGATCGACAGGCGCAAGGCGATGGAGCGCCAAGTCAACGACGAGCTGCGCAGCAAGGTCGAAGGCTTCGACGCGCTCCACCTGATCGACGAGGACGGGCCGCAGGAGTGCCACCTGTTTCTTGAGCACGGCTATGGCGCGGCAGGCTTCTTCAACCTCTACGACTGCCCGGAATACTTCGATTTCCTGATGGATGGTCTTGACATGGAGCCAGTCTATCAGGTGCATCGGCGCATGCTGCAATTGCTGCAATGGAAGAGCCCGCGTCCGCGCTGGGCACTGAAATATCCCAACCACGTGATCGCCATGGAGGCGATCCGCGAGGTCTTCCCCGGCGCGCGCTTCGTCATGACCCACCGCGATCCGGCGCAGATTCTGGCTTCGATCTGCAAGATGACTTTCAGCCTGCGCACCGCGCGCCAGGGCGAGCCGGTCGATCCCCACCGCGTCGGCCGGCAGATGCAGTATTTCATCCGGCGCCATATCGACCGCCTGATGGTCTTCTGCACCGGGCCGGATGCGGCCTCGGTCACCCATGTCGACTATTACCGCCTTGCGCATGATCCTGCCGCGCTGCTGGACGAAATCCATGCCGGCATCGGCGTGGATACCCCCGATGATGTGCGCGCGCAGATATCCGCATGGCGCGCGGCAAACCCCCAGGGCAAGCGCGGCGAAAATCGCTACACGCTCGAACAATTCGGCCTCAATGAAGCTGAAGTGCGCGCAGAATACGCAGACTATATCGCCCATTTTGCCATACCCAGCGAAGCGCAGGGCGTGGCCGCAAACTGAAGGAGCAGAGCATGCACAATGACCCCGCCATCCAGCAAATGATCGACCGCGAGGCGATCCGCGATCTGGTATTGTGCTATTCGCGCGCGGTCGACCGCAAGGACGTGGGGCTCTTGCGCGATCTCTACACCGAGGACGGAACCGATACCCACGGCGACAGCTTCGATGGCCCTGCGGAAGCGTTCTGCCAGTTCATAGAAGCCTCGCTGCCGCACATGACCTATAGCGGCCATCATGCCTGCAACCACATGATTGCCGTGGATGGCAATGAGGGCAATGGCGAAGTCTATGCCCTTGCTTTCCACGTCCTGCCCGACCGCGAGAACCCCGGCAAACAGATCGAGGACTTCATGGCGGTGCGCTATATCGATAACTACCGCCGCTGCGCCGATGGCAAGTGGCGTTTTTCCAAGCGCGTGGTGACTTACGACATGCAACTGCAACGCCCCTTCACTGGCGGCGGCCTGATGGGTCTGGGCGACAAGGACCCGAGCTATGAGGTCTGCAAACTGCCGTTTTTCCAAAGGGGGGCACGGACCTAGATCGTCCGCGCAGGTTCGGGCCGATTTCTCCATCTGCCGACATTTGGCTACTGACGCAGGCGTAGTGAGCGGAACTGGGCGCTCGGGGAGTATCGTGTCATGGCTGAAGCCTTCTCGCTGGTCGTTCCATCCCTCGTTCATCTGCCCGCTTACAGCGCAGCACTGGAGAGTGGCTGGTCGCCTGACAACGTCAATGGAGCGATAACCTCGCGGCGGGAATTGGACTGGATCGCCACTGATCCCGCCGCATTCCTCGCTTCGCTGGATGACCCGGATGCATCGGGCAAACCAATCGTGATGCCAGACGGCACGACGCGAGAGCGGTTACCCAGCTATCGACGCTGGCTGTGGGACGGCGAATTTTGCGGAAGCATAGGCTTCCGTTGGCGCAATGGGACAACCGAGCTGCCTGCCCATGTTCTCGGCCACATCGGATTTGCCGTTGTCCCGGGAAAGCGAGGGCGGGGCTACGCGGCAAAGGCGATCCTGGCACTGCTGCCGGATGCTCGTGCGCTGGGCCTTGCGCATATCGACCTCACCACCAGTCCCGACAATATCGCCTCGCAGCGGAGCATCGAGCGGGCAGGCGGCCATCTGGTCGGCTCGTTCATCAAGGATGACGTCTTTGGTGGCGACGAAGGCCTGCTCTACCGCATCTTTTTGTAGAGGAGCAATTGCCGCCTTCCACGGCGCCAAATGGGTTGTCCAGCGGCCTAGCCAAACAACCCCTTGTATTCATCCCGCAGCGCCGCCTTCTGCACTTTGCCCATGGCATTGCGCGGCAGGCTATCGACAATGATCACCCGGCGCGGCTGCTTGAAGCGGGCGAGCTGGCCGGAAATCGCAGCCATTATGCTTTCCTCGGTGATGCCATCCCCCACAACCACCGCAACCACGCCCTCGCCCATATCGGGGTGCTGGACGCCGATCACGGCGCTCTCCTCTACGCCCTCAAGCGCGTCGATCGCTTCCTCGATTTCCTTGGGATAGATGTTGAGGCCGCCAGCAATGATCAGGTCCTTGGCGCGGCCGACCAGCGTGATCCGCCCGTCCGCATCCTGAACCGCGACATCGCCGGTGATGAACCAGCCGCCCTCGCGAAACTCCTCTC
>JANLSP010000634.1:0-8590 GCA_031362485.1 Novosphingobium sp. | reverse complement strand
GCGACGGAGGCCGCCTGGCACGGGGCCAAGGCCTATGACTGGTATGGCGTGGGCGATACCGGCAGTATCGCAGGGGAAGGGCCGGAGCGCGACGGGGGCGACCGCAGCGCCGTTTTCGACATCGAGCAGTTCGAGATACTGGGCGTCTTCCCAGACATAGAGCCCGTCGCGGTCCGGGCCCTCGCCGGCAATCGAGCCGGTATCGCCGACGCCATACCAGTCATAGGCCTTGGCCCCGTGCCAGGCGGCCTCGGTGGCGGCGCGGTCCTCGGTGCCGAGATGGCCAATGATCATGCGCAATTTGATCCGGTCAAAAAGCTGCTCCGATTCAGCGACTTCCGCCAGCTTCCTGATATAATCAACGAACCCGACCATCACCGTCGCGCCGAAATCTGCGATCAGATTGACCTGATTCACCGAGCGCGTTTCGATCCCCGTTCCCGCCGAGAGGAACAGCGAATTGGTGAAATGAGTAACAGCCTCGCGTATATAGTGTCCGCCATTGATCATGCCGTGGCCATAGACCGAATGGACGACATCGTCGGATTGCAGGCCCATCCAGCGATACATTCGCCCGACCAGCAAATTGGTCACCTCGCGCCCCTTGGGGCCGAACATCAGCGGCTGCGGCCGGCCGGTGGTGCCGCTGGTGGTGTGGAAAATGACCGGATCCGCGCCGCGCCCGTCGAAATCGCCATAAGGCGGATGCAGGTTGACAGATTCCATCAGGTCGGACTTGTCATAGACCGGCAGCAGCGCGATGTCGGCAAGGCCGGTGATATCTCCCGGCTCTATCCCTTTCGCGTCCCACAGGCGCTGGTAGAACGGTATCTGCCAGCCGCGCGCCATCAGCTTGGCGAACTGGCGGTCCTGAATGGCATGCAGCTCGTCGCGGCTGATGGTGCGATAACGCGCAGTGAAGGCATCACCGACCGGATAGTCGCTGAGCAGCTGCCGGATATCCAAGGTTTCAAAATAAGTGGGGAAACTCATAGCGGTTCCGTAAAATAGCTCAGAGGGTTAGTGAAGATGCGGGGGTCGGCGTCCGGAGCGAGCGCGCGGCAGAGATCATATTTGGCGGCGGTCTGGTTCGGCGTGAGCGGGGCTTGCGGGCTGCCTAGAGTGGCGGGAATGTCGCGCTCGATCACGGTGCCCACCCCCATGGTCACCACCAGCCGCTGCGGCGAAAGTGCGTTGGGGTCGGGGTTGTCATCGACCCTGACGAGGACCCGGCCGGCAAGATCGGAAATCGCGGGATCGAAGAAAGTCGCCTCGATAAAGCGGCGCGGGTCGATCAGACCGTCATTGACGATCAGCGCGGCGAGCAGCGGCAGGCACAGCCGCGCATAGGCCGGCTCCATGCTGCGCGGCATCGTCCGCCCGACGAGGCGCTGGATCAGCGGCGGGGCGAACAGTTCGATGCTTTCGATCGCCGCAGGATCAAGCGCGAGGCCAGCCAGAGCGCCAAGCGCGCCATGGCTGGCGCGGCCCGATGGATAGGGCTTGGTGCTGATTTCGCTGATCCGCCAGGCCATGCCGAGCGAGGCGGCATAAGCGCCCAGATTGCCGCTATCGAACAGTTCAAAATAGCCGAACTGCCCTTCAAAAACATCGTAGGGTCCGGCAAATCCGGCCTTGGCGAGATCGGCCGCGACCACGGCGGCGCGGGCGGCATTGGCAATCTGAAAGGGCAGCGCGATCGAGCCTTCGACATGGGCCTGCATGGTGCCGGCAAGGCTCGAATAAGCCAGGCCCAGCGCCGCAGACATCGGCGCGTCCTCGATGCGCGCAACCGCGGCGGCAGCGCCCATCAGGCCTGCAGTGGCGGGCCGGAAAAAACGTAGTGGGCTGTCCGCTGAAATGCCGAGGCCGCAGGCGACATCGACACCGACGGCGAGCGCGACCAATGCTTCATCGGGATCGATGCTGCCCGAGTGCCGCGTGCGCCGGTCGATCACTGCGCCAAGCGCGGCGGTGACCACGCTCATTGCATGAACCACTGCAGGCTCGTGCACCGCGTCCCATTCGAGGCAGTGAATGCGGTAGGCATTGACGAAAGCTGCGCCGGCTGCGGGCAGGCGCTCCCCGCAGCCAAGCAGGCGCGCATCGCTGCCGCTGCCCATGGCGCGGGCGGCGGTGAGGATGGCGTCGGCGCCCGGTGCGCAAGCCCCCGCAGCGCCCACCGCCAGCGTATCTCCAAGCAACCGCACTGCATCGGCGCGCACGCTTTCAGGCAAACGGTGCGGCGCGGTGGCGAAAGCGAGCAGAGCGGCGGTGTGGGTCATGCCAACCACTCGCCGAGCATGGCCGTGATCGCAGTAAAGCTCGTGCCTTCCATGGCGAGACTGCGTGCGCGATCAGCTTCGGCTGAAAATAGACCGCCCCACGCGCCCATGGTGCCGAGTTTGGCGACAATCTCCGCCTCGCCGACCGGGCGTTCGGGATCCCCGCGCGCATCCGCCAATTCGAAACCATTCACACGAGCGCCGAAGTGCCCTGGATAACGGCCTGAAATTAAATCATCTTCCTTTACCGAAACCTGCGCACGCAGCGGCGCCAGCTCGGCGATTGCCGCAGCGGTGAAATCAGCCGGCTCGGCATTGCGGCCCGCCGCGATCACTGCGATCGCATGTTGGAGCGAGAATTTGGCATGTACTTCGGTGACCGGGTCGGGTCGGTCGCAGAAGCGCAGCGCATCACCGAAAGTCTCGACCAGAAAGGGCGGAGCCAGATCCCCCCTGCCACGCAGTTCGAGCGCGCAGTCGATGGCGGGGTGGGTATGGCGGCAGGCGGCCCAAGGCTTGAAGCTTACTTCGTGGATGCGCCACTGGTCCGGGAAAGTCATCGGCAAAGGCTTCACGCAGAAATTGGCGTGCAGCCCTTGCGGCTCATCGATGATGCCCAGCGGCCCGGTGAGCCCCCTTCGAGCATTGCGCGCCGCATCAATTCCAGTGCGCAGCGCATGGTCGCAGTGCCACTGCTTGGCCATCGAATCGCTGTGACGCATGTGCCAGAAGCCGCCGGCGACCGAGGCCGCGTTAGCCAGAGCCCAAGCGGTCTGATCCTGATCGAGGCCCATCGCGCTCGCGGCTGCCGCAGCAGCGCCGATGCCGCCCACACTCGCGGTAGGGTGCCAGCGCTGATAATGATGATCGTCAAGCGTCGCGCCCAGCGCGATCATCGCCTCGTAGCCGCGGATGGCGGCATCGAGCATTGCATCAGCCGACACCGCTGGCTCCGCAAGTGCGAGAACCGAGGGCCAGATCACCGGCCCCGGGTGCAGGCGGGCGGCGCGGTGAATATCGTCCATTTCAAGAAGATTGCCGAGGAAGGCATAGGCCCGGCCGCTGTCACGCATCGCCCCTGCCACCGCGCTCTGCCGCGCGCCGGCTACGCAGGCCAGCCAGTCGAGCAGATGCAGCCGTGCCCGCGCGCGGTCGCTCTCGCCAATCGGGCGCGCCAGTGTGCGCACCAGCCGGGTGAGCAGCGGTTCGCTCATCCGCCGTTCAGATCCGGCACAGCTGCCGGCAGCCATTCCGGCTCGCTGGCAAAGCGGATCGGCGGGGCGATGTGGTGCCGGCCATCGGCCAGGGCCAGCAGGCCGCGCTGGGCAATGTGCGGCGCCGCCAGCGCTTCGCGAAAATCGAGCACCGGCGCGAAAGCGACGTCCTTGTCGGCAAACCATGCGGTCCATTCATCACGGCTTCTGGCGGCGAAGGTCTCGCGCAGAAAGGCAATCAAGGGAGCCTGCGCCGCGCCGGCCTCGCCTTCGGCCAATGCCAGCAGATCCTCCCGGCCAAGTGCGGTCAACAGATTGCGCGCAAACTTGATTTCACGCCCGGCCAGCACGATGTGGCCCCCGTCGCTTGTCCGGTAGACCTGATAGAACCCCGCCCCGCCGAGCGAACGCTGCTCGCTGGATTTCGGCGGTTCGCCGCCAGCCAGCGCACTGCCGGCAATATGCGCGCACCACGGCAGCAGGCTGTCGAACATGGCGATGTCGAGATAATCGCCTTCACCGGTCTTCTCCCGGCCGATCAGCGCCATCAGCACGCCCGCGAGCGCAGTCGTCCCGGCAGCCGCATCTGCCGATGGCACGGCAGGGACAACCGGCGTCCCATCCAGTCCGTCGTTAACGCTCATGAAGCCGGCAAAGGCTTGCACCGCCATATCGTGCGCCGGATGATGCGCCAGGTCGCCGGTCTGTCCGAAGGCCGAGATCGAGCAATAGACGATACGCTTGTTCAGCGCCTTGACGCTCGGATAGTCGAACCCCAGCCGCGCCATGACGCCGGGGCGGAAACCCTCGACGAAAACATCGGCCTCACCAATCAGCCGGCGCAGCTCAGCCTTGCCCGCCTCGCTCTTAAGATCGAGCGCGAGGCTTTCCTTGCCGCGATTGAGATTGCTGAACCACACCGAATGGCCGTTCTCGAATGGAGATTGTTCGCGCACCGGCTCGCCGCCGGGGGGCTCGATCTTGATCACCCGGGCGCCATGATCGGCCATCATCAGCGTCATCATCGGACCGGGCAGAAACTGCGACAGATCGACTACGGTGATTCCGGAAAGCTTGCCCATGTTTGCGGTCCTTCAGACGATGCCGCCCGCTCGCATGCGGGCAATGTCGTCTGCGTCATAGCCCAGCTCGGCGAGGATCGCATCGTTGTCTGCGCCCAGCAGCGGTCCGGCGCGATTGGGCAGGCGCTCGCCATCGAGCTTGATGGGGCTCGCGAGCACATGCAGCTCGGCGCGGTCGGGGTGGGAAACGATATCGCGCATGCCGATCTCGCCCAGCCAGGGATTGTCCATCGCCTGCGCCAGATCATAGACCGGCGCGACCGGAACATGGCCTTCGAGCAGCGCCTGCCAGTGCGCCATTGGCTGGGCCACGAAAATCTCGTCGAGAATTGGGGTCAGCGCCGCGCGGTTCGCCAGACGATCGGCATTGGTGACAAAACGCGGATCAGCGGCGAGGTCTTGCCGGCCCAGCAGCTCCACCAGCACATCCCAGAACTTGGGCAACTGGCACATGACGAACAACCAGCCATCGGCGGCTCTGACCATCTGGCTGGGCGTCGCGCTGGGATGCGCCGATCGCGGCGTGCGCCCGGTCACGTCGCCTTCGTTCATATACCACAGCGCGGGATAGCTGGTCTGGTGGAGCGCCGCCGAGAGCAGATCGGTATCAACATCGCGTCCCTGGCCGCTGCGCTGAGCATCGAGCAGTGCCGCCAGCAACCCCACGGCCATGATCGTGCCGGTCATGAAATCGACCATCGAGAGCCCCATGCGCTGCGGCTCGCCATCGGGATCACCGGTGAGGCTGCAGTAACCGGCCTCGGCCTGCATCAGGTAGTCATAGCCGGGCCACTTGGCGCGGGCATTGTCGCGGCCATAGGCGGAGAGATGGGCGCAGACGAGCGCGGGATTGACATCTTTCAGGCTGTCGTAAGTCAGGCCCAGCCGCCCCGGCAGATCGCCGCGCAGGTTGTTCACCACGCCATGCGCGCTGGCCGCCAGCCTGCGCAGCACCGCCTGGCCATCGGGCGAATTGAGATCGAGAGTGAGCGAGCGCTTGTTGAGGTTGAAGGCGTGAAAATAGACGCTTTCGCCCGGCCGGGTGAAATGCGGCCCAACCGTGCGCGCGGTATCGCCCCCGCCTTTTCCATTTTTGTGCGGCGGCTCGATCTTGATTACTTCGGCGCCGAGCTGCGCCAGATGCATCGTGCCATAGGGGCCAGCACCATATTGTTCGGCACTGATGATGCGGAATCCGCTGAGGGGGAGGTGCAGCTGGCTCACGCAGGGTTCCGCTTCACCCATTGCTTCGAAATGATCATTCGCTGCATCTCGTTGGTCCCCTCGCCGATGCACATCAACATGGAATCGCGGTAGAACCGTTCGATGTCGTATTCCTTCGAATATGAGTAGCCGCCATAGATGCGCATCGCTTCCTGGCTGTTGCTCACCGCGGCCTCACTGGCAAAGTACTTCGCCATGCCCGCCTCAAGGTCGCAGCGCTCTCCCCGGTCATAGGCGGCGGCAGCGTCGAGCGTAAGCAGGCGCGCGGCTCTGGCACGGGTGACCATTTCGCCGATCTTGAGCTGGATCGCCTGATGCTCGGAAATGGGCTTGCCCATGGTCTGGCGCTGCTGGGCATATTCAGTGGCCAGCCGCAGTGATCCTTCGGCGAGGCCCACGCCGCGCGCAGCAACATTGATCCGGCCAAGCTCCAGCCCGCCGGTGGCTTGCAAGAAGCCCTGACCTTCCACGCCGCCGATCAACTGGTCGGCAGGAACGCGGTAATTGTCGAAGATGAGCTCGGCGGAATCGATCGCCTTGTAGCCCAGCTTGTCGAACTTCTTGCCGGTGGTGAAGCCCTCATGTTTGTCGGCGATGAACAGGCTCATGCCCTTATAGCGTGGATCGGCATCGGGGTCGGTCTTGACCAGCAGGGCAAAGCAGCTGCCGTTGAGCGCATTCGAGATCCACGTCTTGGTGCCATTGATGACATAGCCATCGCCGTCCCGCTTCGCCACGGTGCGTATCGCCTGAAGGTCCGTTCCTGCGTTGGGCTCGGTCAGCGCGAGGCCGCCGCGAATCTCGCCGCTGGCAAACCGGGGCAGCCACTTGGCTTTCTGCTCCGCCGTGCCGAAACGCTCGACTGCAGCGGCCATGATCAGATGCGAATTGAAGATGCCGGTGGGCGCCATCCAGAAGGACGATATCCGCATGACGATCTTGGCATAAGTGCTCGCCGGCAGGCCCAGCCCGCCATATTCCTGGCCAATGGTAGCGCCGAACAAGCCCATCTCGGTCATTTCGGCGACCAGCTTCTCCGGCCAGATATCATTATGATCGTGATGCAGCACGATCGGCCTTACCGAACGTTCGATCCAGCGATCGATGGTATCGAGGAATGCGGCCTCATCGTCCGGATCGATCGACCGGCCCTGATCGCTCATCATCTCAGCGGCGCTCGCCATGGTCATTCGTCTCCGGGGCCGAAGCCGCGCTTCCAGATCAGCATGGTGCGCTCGAAATCACAGACCACGTCGCCATGCTGGTTCTTGCCAATGGTCTTGATCGTCACGATGCCCTGCTCGGGCCGCTTTTCGGACTCGCGCTTGGTCAGCACTTCGGTCTCCGAATAGAGCGTATCCCCGGCGAACACGGGCTTTAGCAGGCGGATTTCCTTCCAGCCGAGATTGGCGACGGCCTTCTGGCTGACATCGGAAACGCTTTGCCCGGTCATGATCGCCACGGTCAGCGGCGAGCAGACAAGGCATTTGCCAAATTCCGTCTTGCGGGCGAATTCGGCGTCGCAGTGCGAGGGGTGCTGGTTCATCGTCAGCAGGCTGAACCATGTGTTGTCAGTCTCGCTGATCGTCCGGCCGGGGCGATGTTCATAGACATCGCCGACCTTGAAATCCTCGAAATAGCGCCCGTAAGTCTCGCGGTAACGGCCCGGGGCGACTTCGATAACACCTTCACGCATGGCTGGTCTGTCCTTTCTTGCTGAGCACCGCGCGGTAACGCTTGACCACGGGCGCTTCGAGCATCTTGCCCTTGAAACGGATCGCCCGTTCGCCGGCTTCAAGGTAGGCGGCGATTGCCTCCTCTGCCTCGGCCAGCTCGGCGGCGGTGGGGGTAAACGCCGCCTCGATGGCAGCGACTTGCGATGGATGGATCGCGGCCTTGGCGGAAAAGCCCAGCGCACGGGCGCGGGCGCATTCGGCTTCTAGGCCGGACTGATCATCAAGCCCGATCCAGGGCACGTCGATTGCGGGAACCCTGGCTTCCGCGCAAGCCAGCAGCAACGCCGAGCGCGCCGCGAGCAGCGGCTCCCAGGACAAGGCAACCCCGAGTTCGCCCGAAAAATCCGCCCCGCCGAACATGACCGCAGCGACTCCCGGCGCGGAAGCGATGGCAAGCGCATTGCGCAAACCTCGAGGCGTCTCGATCAGAGGGATCAGTCCGGGGCTGCGATCGCCAAGCACCTTCGCGATGATTTCCAGCTCGACTGCGCTTTCCACCATCGGCACCAGCAGGATGTCCGGCAGCGTTCCGGACTGGGTGAAGGCAGCAAAATCGGCGATCCCGGCGGCCGTCGCCAGCGCATTGCAGCGGATCGACCATTTCGGCCCGCCGCTCGCGACCTGCGCCAATGCGGTCTCGCGTGCGGTCTGCTTGTCGGCCGGCGCCACTGCATCTTCCAGATCGATGACCGTCAGCCCGGCACCCGCGGCTCCCGCCTTGGCGAAGCGATCGGGGCGCGAGCCGGGCACGAAAATCAGGCTGTTGGCAGCGAACATTCGAAGACTTACTCCACTGAGCCAGGTGACCCGGATCGGTTCCGCTTAATTTGTCCGGACAACTTTATTGTCAAGTTCAATCCATCCGGCACGCGGTCATTTGGCAAATCATTCGTTCGCTCCCGGTGGAGGCGGCGCCCCGCGCGCAAGCAACAGATACATCGCCGGAATGACAATCCGGCTGAGCAATGTGGAGGAAATCAGGCCTCCGATAATCACCCATGCAAGCGGTGCATAAAGCGGATTGCCCGAAAGCGCCAAGGGCAGCAGCC
>JANLSP010000612.1:0-1816 GCA_031362485.1 Novosphingobium sp. | reverse complement strand
GTTCGAGAGCCGGGACTTGAGATCGCCGCCAGCGCAGAAATTGCCGCCAGCCCCCGTGAGGACAATCGCGCGACAATCAATGTTCGCATTGAGCGCCCGCAGCGCGCCCGCGATCGCAAGGCGCATGTCGACGCTGAGCGCATTGCGCTGCGCAGCATTGTTGAGCGTAACAATGCCAATCTGTTCGCGCAGTTCGGTCAGAACCAGGTCGGTCATGCAGGCTCTTCTTTCCTTGTTGCCCACAATCCTATGCGTCAACTCGCCGGGCGGAAATGCTGAAAGCGCAGCTCTAATCGACTAACACATATGTGCAGTCGATCTGTGCCTAATTCGGCTGCGAGGGTGCTATGAAGCACCGGTGATTGGAGGGACAGGCAATGACGAAGGCGCTGCTGGTAATCGGTGCGACGGGTGACGTGGGGCAGGGGATTGTCACTGCGGCCACAGCGCGCGGCTGGCGGGTGACGGCAGCCGGGCGCTCGCAAGCAAAGCTCGATGCCCTGGCCCAGGTGCACCAGGCAGTGATTCCCATTTCCGGCGATGTCGGTTCACCCGCAAGCGCCGCCAAGCTGATGGAGCAGGCGCAGCACGCGCTGGGTGGGCTCGATGCGGTGATTGTCTCGGTCAATCAGCCCGCCAGCTTCCGGCCCTTGTTCGAAATCGACGAGGAAAGCCTCGTCGCGCAGTTTCGCAGCAATATCGTTTCACACTTTCACGCGGCGAAGGCGGCGCTGGATGCCTTGCCGACTGACGGCGTCCTGCTCGGCATGGGTGGGGGGATGGCGGACTGGGTGCCGCCGAACGGCACCCACCAGTCGATCATGCAAGCGGGCCTGCGCAATTTTTATCGTGGGCTGGCCAAGGAGTATCGCGAGCGCCATGTCCGGCAGATGCAGATCGTCTCGATGGTCAACGGGACAAGCAAGCGCGAAATTGCCCAGGAAAGCTGGCTGACCGACCTGGAATGCGGTGAACATGCCTGTGCGATCGTCGAAAACCCTGCGGCGTTCAAGGGGCCGGTAGTGGTGCTCAAATCACGGGAGGAAGTCGGCCGACTGCCGGAGTGAGCGCGCTCGCCGTCACTCTTCGCTACCGCTCCAATCCACAACTCCGCCGCTGGCATCGAATGTCTTCCAGGGCGGTATCCGTTTTGGGCGCGGCACCGGCAGCATTTCCGCGCCTGTTTCCTCAAGCAACTTTTGCCAGGCCTCGCTGTCGCCCATGAAGGCCGAGCCTTCGCCGGCAATGAAACCATAAAGAATGCACCCTTCGGGCCCCGCAACCCAGGGGCCGAAAGTATCGCCATATTCCAGCATGATGTGTGATCCGGCCTTGCAGACAATGTCGCCGCAGCGGATTTCGCCTTCGAGGATGAAATTGATGTGATCGCCGTGATGCCCATGGCTGGGTGTCATCGCGCCGGGGTCCCACTTGTTGTAGAACGCCACATAGCGGGGCGATTGCTCAATCCATTTTTCCCAGATCGAGGCGGTGCGCCCGTCCTTGAAGCGGAAGCGCAGCATTTCCTCCCAAGGGACATCATCGATGTGCTTGATGCGCGGTCCGCCCTGCAACTCAGCCTCCGACAATCTTGTGGATCGCGGTCGCCGAAAATACCAGTTGCCCGTCTGCCATGCCGCTCCCTTCGGCAAAGACCAGGCTGCGGGTCTTGCGTTTGATCGTGCCGACCATCTCGATCCACTGGCCGGCCTTGGCCGTGCCGATAAAGTGCATATTGAGATCAATGATCACCACTGGCGGCCCGCCCGCAACATAGCCCCCCGGCGCAGCGATTTCGCCGAGCGCGCCGATGAAG
>JANLSP010000563.1:0-2700 GCA_031362485.1 Novosphingobium sp. | reverse complement strand
CGCGGCGGCGGAGAGATCGGCCATCAGGTCGCCCAGCATCGGCGCGGCAGCGAGCAGCGCGGCGAAGCCCGCGAGCACGCCCGCCGGCAGGCCCAGCGCGAACAGGTTGAGCGCCGGGGCCGAGCGGCTGAGCACTCCGGTGGCGACCTGGACCAGCAGCAGCACCAGCGTCACCGGCAGCGCCATGGCGACCGCTGTGCTGAACATCTGGCCAGCAAGCGCAGGTATCGCGGCGGCGCCATCGGCGCCTAGCCAGGTCTCGCCCGGGGGCAACAAGCGGTAGCTATCGACCAACAGCGCGATCCATTCGAGGTGCGCGCCGGTTGCGAGGAACACCAGGGTGAGCACCACCGTAAAATATTGGCCCAGTGCGGGCGATTGCGCACCGCTGTTGGGATCGACCGCGGTTGCCATGCCCATACCCATTGCTCCGCCGATAGTCTCTGCGGCCATAACTGGTGCGGCAAAGGCGATCTGCAGCACGAAACCCATAGCCAGGCCGACCAGCACTTCCCCGGCAAGAATCAGCAGGCCGGATGCGGAAAAAAGCGCCGGGGGTGGGGCAAGCGGTGTCCAGGCGCAGACCAGCACAGCAATTGCCCCGCTGGCAATCACCCGCGCCTGCATCGGCACCGAGCCCGCTCCGAACAGGGGCGCAGCCAACATCGCCGCGCCGATCCGGGTCATGCAGAACAAAAGCCGCCAGAACTCCCCCTCCAGCGCGCCGAAGCCGAAGTTGAGCGCTGTCACCGTGGGCCTTTCGCAATGGCCTCGAATATCTCCTGCGTGAAATCGCCGATCAACCCAAGGATCGAAGCGCCAAACAGCGCCAGCACCAGCGCGGTCAGCGCCAGCTTGGGGACGAAAGTAAGCGTCTGTTCGTTGACCGAAGTGGCGGCCTGGATCACGCCGATTACCAGACCTGCGGCAAGCGTCGCCAGCAAGACCGGCGCGGCGGCCAGCGCGGTGACCCAGAGCATTTTCTCGGCCAGCGCGAGGAGGGGATAGGCTTCGTCCATCGCGCTAACCAAAACTAGCCGCGAGACTGCCCATCAGCAGCGCCCAGCCATCAACCAGCACGAACAGCAGCAGCTTGAACGGCAAAGAGACGATCATTGGCGACATCATCATCATGCCCAGCGCCATCAACACCGATGAGACCACCAGATCGATCACCAGAAACGGCAGGAATAGCATGAAGCCGATCTGGAAGGCGGTCTTGAGCTCGCTGGTGACGAAAGCGGGCAGCAGGATCGAGAAAGGCACGTCCGAAGGATTGGCAAATTTGGGCACTTTCGCCATCTTGGCGAACATCGCGAGGTCGCGCTCGCGGGTCTGGCTTAGCATGAAGGTGTGGAATTCCTTGCCACTCGACGCAATCGCCTGTTCGGCATTGATTGTGCCCGCTGCATAGGGCGCGATGGCATTCGCGTTCACTTTTTCCAATGTCGGCGCCATGATGAACAGCGAAAGAAACAGTGACAGCCCGATCAGTACCTGGTTGGGCTGCGACTGCTGCAGGCCAATCGCCTGGCGCAGGATTGCCAGCACTATCAGGATACGGGTGAAACTGGTCATCATTAGCACGAGGCTGGGCAGGATCGTCAGCAGCCCCATGATCATGAGCAGTTGGAGCGACATGCTCATGCCCGCGCCTCCGGTGCCTCCTGCGCCGCCCATCGCGCCGAACGCGCGGTCAAGTGCGCCCGGAATGGCGGACTGGGCCAGAGCGAGCGAGGGGGTGAGGAGGAGTGCAGATGCAACCGCGAGAAATCTGGGGATACGCGCGCTCATTGCACTGTTTCCCGCGCTGGCGCCTCGGCGAGCCGGGTCATCCCGGTCCGCGTGGTCGCCACCAGAATCTCGCGCCCGTGAAACTCGATCACTGCCAGTCGCTGGGTTGGCGAAAGCATCACCGTCTCGACAATCCGCACCGAGCGCGAGCCCGGCGTGGCGGCGGCAATCCGCGCTTGCATCTTCTGGGCAAATTTCAGCGTACCCCAGGCGAGCGCGCCGATCAGCGGCAGCAAGACCAGCAGCTTGAGGATATACCACAGCATCAGCCCGCACCTTCCGCGCCCGGAGCAGGCGCTGCGCCGAGCAGTTCGACAATCCTGAGGCCAAAGCGCCCGCCTTCGGACACTACTTCGCCCTTGGCGATCAGCTTGCCGTTAACATGAACATCGAGCAGTTCATCGGTCAGCCGGTCGAGCAGGACAATGCTCTCCTCGCCGAGTGCGAGCACATCCTTCAGCGTCATTTCGGTCCGGCCCAGTTCGACCGACAGGCGCACTTCGACATCCTTGAGGAAATCGAAGCCGCGGGGTTGGATGGTCATGCAGGTTTCCTTGTGAATTCAGAAGGCTTGGTTGATCTGGACTGCGACCCGCTCGTCGAGCGTGCCGATGGAGCCATGGGCGAAAGTGCGGTTGCCGATCCTGAGCGGAACATTGCGCGCGACCGAGACCGGCAGGATCTGCCCCGGAACCAGCGCCGAGACAGCCGAAACGGGCATGGCCATATCGACCAGCACCGCGTGGACGGCGAACGGCAGCTCGCCGTAGGGCTCGTCTGCAGGATCGGCTTCGGCGCGCGGCTGTTGGCCACTTGCCAGGCCTCGTGCGCTCTGTCCGATCAATTCAGCGATTGCCATTTGCGGCAGGGCCAGAGTGATCGACCAGCGCGCGCCGCCGCCTTCGG
>JANLSP010000553.1:0-1935 GCA_031362485.1 Novosphingobium sp. | reverse complement strand
CGGACGTGGTCAAGACGGTGACCAATGAGATCGTCACGCAGGAAGAGCTGGGCGGGGCGATTACGCATACCACCAAGACTTCGGTCGCCGATCTGGCTCTGGAAAACGATATCGAAGCACTGCTTATCGCGCGCGATTTCTTCGATTTCCTGCCGCTGTCGAACAAGGAAGACGTGCCCGAACGACCCAGCGCGGACCCTTGGAACCGCGAGGAGTCGAGCCTCGACACAATCATCCCCGCATCGGCCAACCAGCCCTACGACATGCACGAAGTCATCCGCAAGACGCTCGACGAGGGCGATTTTTTCGAGATTCAACCGGGCTTCGCGGCCAACATCATCTGCGGCTTCGGTCGCATCGAGGGCCGCACAGTGGGTATTGTCGCCAACCAGCCAATGGTCATGGCGGGCGTGCTCGATATCAACAGTTCGAAGAAGTCCGCCCGGTTTGTGCGCTTCTGCGATGCCTTCAACATTCCGATCATAACGTTTGTGGATGTCCCCGGCTTCCTGCCCGGTACCAGCCAGGAAATGGGCGGCTTGATCAAGCACGGGGCCAAGCTGCTGTTCGCCTATGCCGAAGCCACCGTGCCCAAGATCACTGTGATCACCCGCAAGGCCTATGGCGGCGCATACGACGTGATGGCCTCAAAGCACTTGCGCGGCGATCTGAACTACGCCTGGCCGACCGCAGAGATTGCGGTGATGGGCGCGAAGGGCGCGGTGGAAATCATCTTCCGCGGGCTTTCGGCGGAGGAAAGCGCCGAGAAGGTCGCGGAATACGAGGACCGCTTTGCCAATCCGTTTGTCGCGGCCAGCAAAGGGTTCATCGACGAGGTAATCTATCCGCATTCCACCCGCCGGAGGATTGCGCTGGGGCTCCGCAAGCTGCGCAACAAGAGCCTCGAAAACCCCTGGAAGAAGCACGACAACATTCCACTCTAGCTGGAAGCACATTCCCATGACCAACACCGAAGACATCTACATCGTCAGCGCCGTGCGCACTGCCATCGGCGATTTTGGCGGCTCGCTGAAGCCGTTCCGGCCCGCCGAACTGGGTGCGCTGGTCATTGGAGAGGCTGTGCGCCGGGCGGGGCTGGAGCCGAAGGATGTCGAGCATGTCATCATGGGCCAGGTCATGCAAACCGGCCCGAAGGACCAGTTCATGGCGCGCGTCGCCATGCTCAAGGCCGACATTCCGGTTTCGACACCGGCGCTCACGCTCAATCGCCTCTGCGGTTCTGGCGTGCAATCGATCATCTCCTGCGCGCAACTGATGAAGCTGGGCGAGGCCGGTATTACGGTGGCCGGCGGCGCGGAAAGCATGACCAATGTGCCCTACCACGATCTCGAGGCGCGCTGGGGCAAGCGGCTGGGCAATTCGGTATTGCTTGATGCGCTGACTGAAGGCCTGAACGACCCGAGTCTCGAGATTCACATGGCGATCACGGCGGAAAATATCGCCACCCGCCATCAGGTCACCCGCCAACAGCAGGACGAACTGGCGGTTGATGGCCATCTGCGCGCGGCACGTGCCATTGCCGAGGGCCGCTTCAAGGAGCAGATTCTCCCCATCGTGATCAAGTCGCGCAAGGGCACAGTAGTGTTCGATACCGACGAGCACGTTCGCGCAGACACCACGATTGAATCGGTCTCCGCGCTCAAGCCGATGTTCAAGGCGGATGGTTCGGTGACGGCGGCGAACAGCTCTGGCATCAATGATGGAGCTGCCGCTGTGGTGCTGGCGACCGGAGAGGAAGTCGCCAAGCGCGGGCTGACGCCGATGGCGCGGATCGTCTCCTGGGGCTATGCCGGAGTCGAACCGGAATACATGGGCGAAGGCCCGATCAAGGCGGTGCCGATCGCGCTCAAGCGCGCCGGGCTAAAACTTGAAGACATGGACGTGATCGAGGCCAACGAGGCTTTTGCCGCACAG